>JANYCD010000083.1 GCA_025360425.1 Sterolibacteriaceae bacterium | reverse complement strand
ACCGTCGATGGGAAGTCGGCGCCCTGCGCCAGTCCGCAGGCGGCGACGGCACCGTTCCATTTGGTTTGCGCGCAGACATTGGCCAGCGTGTGGCTGCCGACGGTATCGACCACGCCGATCCAGCGTTCGGCCTGCAAGGGTTTACCGGCGGCACACAACTCGTTGCGGGCGACGATTTTTGAAGCGCCGAGGAACTTGAGGTAGTCGCCTTCCTGCGGCCGTCCCGTCGAAGCTGCAACCGTGAAGCCGAGACCAGCAAGCAATGCGACCGCAATCGAACCGACGCCGCCGGCCGCGCCGGTGACGAGAATTTCTCCGTCGCCGGGTTTGATGCCATGCTTTTGCAAGGCCATGACGCACAGCGCAGAGGTGAAGCCGGCGGTGGCAATTACCATCGAATCGCGCGTCGAAAAACCTTCGGGCAAGGCCAACAGGAAGCCCGATGACAATCGCGCCTTTTGCGTGAGGCCGCCCCAGTGTTGTTCGCCGAGGCCCCAGCCGGTGACGACCACGCGGTCGCCCGGTTTCCACGCCGGATCACGGCTGGACTCAACGACACCAGCCAGATCAATGCCCGGCACCATCGGCCAGACGCGCGCAATCGGGCTGCGCCCGGTAATCGCCAGCGCATCCTTGAAGTTGATGGTCGAGTACTCGACGCGCACGTCGACGTCGCCGGCCGGCAGTTGCGATTCGTCGAGCTGCTTGAGCTCGTTGTGGATGACCTTGTTTTCCTGGGTCGAATACAGTGCGTTAAACATGGGGTACTCCTTATGCGGGTTGCTGTTTCGCCCAGTTGGCGATGATGGCGTGAAGCGCGTCCAGTCCGTCGGTCAATGCCGCCGGGCCGGGTTGCAGGATCAGCGGTGACTTTACTTCAAACAATTGTCCGTCGCGCACCGCAGGTATCTCGTCCCAGCCGGAGCGCGCGGCAACTTTTTCGGGCCTGAATTTTTTGCCGCACCAGGAACCGATGATGATGTCGGGGGCACGCGTGATCACTTCGTTGCCATCGGCGAGGATGCGATCCTTGGCCAACGAACACAGCGCGCGTTCGGGATAAATGTCGTCGCCACCGGCGATGCCCACCAGCTCACTAACCCAGCGGATGCCGCTGATCTGCGGATCGTCCCATTCCTCGAAATACACCCGCGGCCGGCGCGAAAGCTTGGCGGCCGACTGGCGCACCGATTCGACATGCGCATCGAGTTGTAGCGCGAAGCGCTCGGCCTTTTCCCATGCACCGACCATCGCGCCCAAGCGACGCACGTAGGCAACGATATGATCGACCGAGCGATGGTTGCTGATCCACACTTCGACGCCGCGCTTGATCAGCGCCTGGGCGATGTCGGCCTGGATGTCGGAAAAGCCGATGACCAGGTCCGGCTCCAGCGCCATGATCTCGCCGATCTTGGCGCTGATGAAGGCCGAGACCTTGGGCTTTTCCTTGCGTGCCTTGGCCGGCCGCACGGTGAAGCCGGAAATGCCGACGATGCGATGATCTTCGCCGAGCGAGTACAACACCTCGGTGGGCTCTTCGGTCAAGCAGACGATGCGCTGTGGGAAGTTATCGGACATGGTATGAAGATAAAAATCTCACCACAAAGAGCATGACCAAAGGAAATCCCTGTGGGACGAAGGGCACCAAGAAAAGCCATGCAAGGTTTTCTTGGTGCCCTTCGTGCCCTTTGTGGTAATTCGATTTTCCGTTAAAACTGCTCGTCGGCGATCGCGGTCGTCGCCTCGGCGCCATTGACCACGGCATAGGATAAGCTCATCGCCTGCGACAGCACGTGGTCGGCATAAAAGCGCGCTGTGGTGATCTTGGTCTTGTAGAACGCTGTTTCGCTGGTGCCCGCATCGAGGTGCTTCTTCGACGCCAGCGCGGCGCGCGCCATTTGCCAGCCGCCGGCGACGACGCCGAACAGCTTGAGGAAAGGCACGGCGCCGACCGAGGCCAACTGAACTTGGCTGGCGTAGGTAGCGACGATGTAGTTCACCGATTCTTCAAGCGCATTGAGGCCGGCGGCGAAGGACTTTCGGATCGCCGTCAGCTCGGCATCGCTCTGTTTGCCAAGTTCGGCTTCGACCTTGCGCATGACGCCGATCAGCGCCTTGATGGTCTGCCCGCCTTCGCGCGCGATCTTGCGGCCGATCAGGTCATTGGCCTGAATGCCGGTCGTGCCTTCGTAGATGGCGGTGATGCGGGCATCGCGCAGATACTGCGCTGCGCCGGTCTCTTCGATGAAGCCCATACCGCCGTGGATCTGCACGCCAAGCGAGGCGATGTCGATGGCGTTCTCGGTGCTCCAGCCCTTGACGATGGGAATCATCAGGTCGACGAAGGCCTGATTTTCTTTACGAACAGCTTCATCGGGGTGACAACGTGCGGCATCTGTCGCAGCGCCGACAACGCAGGCCACAGCGCGCATGGCTTCGGTCTGTGACTTCATCAGCAACAGCATGCGGCGCACGTCGGGATGGCGGATGATCGGCACCTTGCCGCCGCCCTTGATGCCGAGTTCGGTGCCCTGCACGCGATCCCGGGCATACTCACGCGCGCGCTGGTAGGCACGCTCGGAAAGGCCAATGCCCTCGACGCCGACCGCAAAACGCGCGGCGTTCATCATGATGAACATGTATTCGAGGCCGCGATTTTCTTCGCCGACCACATAGCCAATCGCGCCGCCATGATCGCCGAAGGCCAGCACGCAGGTCGGGCTGGCATGGATGCCGAGCTTGTGCTCGACCGAAACACAATGTACGTCGTTGCGCGCACCGGGCGTGCCGTCGGCCTTGAGCACGAATTTCGGCACTACGAACAGGGAAATGCCCTTCACGCCCTCGGGCGCATCGGGCGTGCGACCCAACACCAAGTGGATCACGTTGTCCGTCATGTCGTGATCACCATAGGTGATGAATATCTTCTGGCCGAACACCTTGTAGGTGCCATCGCCTTGCGGCACCGCGCGCGTACGGACGGCGGCGAGGTCGGAACCCGCCTGCGATTCGGTCAGGTTCATGGTGCCGGTCCATTCGCCACTCACCATCTTCGGCAAGTAAGCATCCTTCAATGCAGCGGAGCCGCGCAACTCGATGGCTTCAATGGCGCCGCGCGTCAGCATCGGGCAGAGCGTGAATGAAATGTTGGCGCTGTTCCACATTTCCTCGACCAGGGTCGACACCAGACGCGGCAGACCCTGGCCGCCATGGTCGGTCGGGCATGCCAGCGCATTCCAGCCACCGTCGACGAACTGTTTGTAGGCAGCAATCCAGCCGGGGGCGGTTTTCACGACATCGTTTTCGAGCACGACGCCATGCTCATCACCCACCACATTGAGCGGAGAAAGGACACCGGCGGCGAACTTGCCGGCTTCTTCGAGAATCGCATCGACCAAATCCGGTGTGGCCTCTTCGCAGCCGGGTAACTGCACCACCTGATCCAGACCGGCAAGCTCCTGCAGCACGAATTTCATGTCTCGCAGCGGGGCGTTGTATTCACTCATTTGGTTTTCCTCCAAGCATTACCCGCGGCCGCGGGTAATGCTTGTCTAAGTTTTTATCGGGAATGCAGAACTGGTTGCGGAATTACATGTTGCGGCGATATTTGCCGCCGACTTCGTAAAGCGCCGTGGTGATCTGGCCGAGCGAGCAATGACGCACCGCATCCATCAGCACCGCAAACACGTTGCCGTCCTCGATAACCGTTTGTTGCAGCTTGTGCTGCCAGTGCGGCGCCTCGGGTTTGTTGCGCCCCTGAAAATCGGCAAGGCGCTTGAGCTGGCCCTGTTTTTCTTCGTCGGTGGAACGCGCCAGTTCGATCTCGGGCTGTGCGCCACTCTTGGGATTGAGGAAGGTATTCACGCCGATGATCGGATAGGAGCCGTCGTGTTTCTTGTGCTCGTAGTAAAGCGACTCTTCCTGGATCTTGCCGCGCTGATAGCCGGTTTCCATCGAGCCGAGCACGCCACCGCGCGACGAGATCGCGTCGAATTCCTTGAGCACGGCTTCTTCCACCAGATCGGTGAGTTCGTCGATGATGAACGCGCCCTGATTCGGGTTCTCGTTCTTGGCCATGCCGAATTCGCGGTTGATGATGAGCTGAATTGCCATCGCCCGACGCACGCTTTCTTCGGTTGGTGTGGTTACCGCTTCGTCGTAGGCGTTGGTGTGCAGGCTGTTGCAGTTGTCGTAGATGGCGAGCAGCGCCTGCAGCGTGGTGCGGATATCGTTGAAGTCCATTTCCTGCGCGTGCAACGAACGGCCCGAAGTCTGCACGTGGTACTTGAGCTTCTGGCTGCGGTCGTTGGCGCCGTATTTGTTCTTCATCGCCACCGCCCAGATGCGGCGCGCGACGCGGCCGATTACCGAGTATTCCGGGTCCATGCCGTTGGAGAAGAAGAACGACAGGTTGGGTGCAAAATCGTCGATCTGCATGCCGCGCGCCAGATAGCTCTCAACGTAGGTGAAACCGTTGGACAGGGTGAATGCGAGCTGACTGATCGGGTTCGCGCCGGCTTCGGCGATGTGATAACCGGAGATCGACACCGAGTAGAAGTTCTGCACTTTGTGATGCACGAAGAACTCCTGAATGTCGCCCATCATCTTCAGCGCAAACTCAGTCGAGAAGATACAGGTGTTCTGCCCCTGGTCTTCCTTGAGAATGTCGGCTTGCACTGTGCCGCGCACCGATGACAGGGTCTATGCGCGAATCTTCGCGATCTCATCCTCGGTCGGATCGCGACCGTTGTCGGCGCGGAACTTGTCAACCTGCTGATCAATCGCAGTATTGAAGAAGAAGGCGAGGATGATCGGCGCCGGGCCATTGATGGTCATCGATACCGAGGTGGTCGGTGACGCCAGGTCGAAGCCCGAGTACAACACGTTCATGTCATCCAGCGTCGCAATCGAAACACCGGAATTGCCGATCTTGCCGTAAATGTCCGGACGCAGATCGGGATCGCAACCGTACAGGGTCACCGAATCAAAGGCGGTGGACAGACGATGCGCCGGCATGCCCTTGGAAACATTCTTGAAGCGGCGGTTGGTGCGGAATGCGTCGCCTTCGCCGGCGAACATGCGGGTTGGGTCTTCGCCCTCGCGCTTGAACGCAAACACGCCAGCGGTGAACGGGAAAGAACCGGGAACGTTTTCCTTCATCAGAAATTTCAGCGTTTCGCCGTCGTCCTCGAAGCTCGGCAATGAGACCTTGCGGATCTTGGTACCGGAAAGCGACTCGCTGGTGAGTTGAGTGCGGATTTCCTTGTCGCGAATCTTCACCACGTATTCGTCGGCTGCGTACAGCTCGCGCGTCTTGGGCCACTGATCGATGAGTTTTTTGGCGTTGGCGGTCAGCTCGCTGTCCTTCGACGCAATCAATTCGCCGAAGTCGCCGGCATTCTTGCCGTTTTGCTCGAACAGTGCCTTGGCGATGCGCAGCGATTGACGTTCGCGGGCGACCCACGACTGCTCGCCGACGTGCTTGTGATAGCTGCGCACGCTCTCGGAAATCTCGGCGAGATAACGGGTACGCTCCGGCGGCACGATGGCGTGGCCGTGCGAGGACGACTTGACCGTCACGACCGGCAATGCACCCTTTTGCGTTTTCAGGCCACGTTCCTTGAGGCGTGCAACCAGCGCCTGATAGAGCGCGGTCACGCCGTCGTCGTTGAAGCGGCTGGCCTGGGTGCCGAACACTGGCATGTCTTCGGTCGGCGTGGTGAACAGTTCGCGATTGCGCTGATATTGCTTGCGCACATCGCGCAGCGCATCTTCGGCGCCCTTGCGGTCAAACTTGTTGATTGCGACGAAATCGGCGAAGTCGAGCATGTCGATCTTTTCGAGCTGACTGGCCGCGCCGAACTCCGGCGTCATGACATAGAGCGATTGATCAACGAATGGCACGATCGCCGCATTGCCCTGGCCGATGCCGGAGGTTTCGACAATCACCAGATCAAAGCCGGATATGCGGCAGGCGGCAATGACCTCGGGTAG
This sequence comes from Sterolibacteriaceae bacterium, assembly GCA_025360425.1. Classification (GTDB taxonomy): domain Bacteria; phylum Pseudomonadota; class Gammaproteobacteria; order Burkholderiales; family Rhodocyclaceae; genus JANYCD01. Next base: position 14,575 of record JANYCD010000083.1, on the reverse strand, counting down.
CGCGGCGGAAATCTCGCTGGCGCCATCACGCGTCGCCAGCGAGCGCATGTAGATGTTGGGATGCTCAATGGCGTTCATGCGGATACGATCGCCGAGCAGCGCGCCGCCGGTACGTTTACGCGACGGGTCGATGGAGATGATCGCGATCCTGAGTTTGTCGCCCTGGTCGATGCGCATGCGCAATACCAGTTCGTCGGTGAGCGAGCTTTTGCCGGCGCCGCCGGTACCGGTGATGCCCAGCGCCAGGGTCTTGATCGGCGCGGCAGCATCGCGGACGGCTTGCTTGATTTCATCACCGTATGCGCCGTTTTCCAGCGCGGTAATCACTTGTGCAAGCATGCGGCGATCACCGGACTTCAGCGCGTCGACAACCTTGGCTGGCTTCGGTGCAAATCCGGCCAGGTCGAAGTCAGTGCGTTCCATGAGATCGTTGATCATGCCCTGCAGCCCCATCACTGCGCCGTCTTCCGGCGAATAGATGCGGGTGACGCCGTAACTTTGCAGGTCGCGGATTTCAGCCGGTACGATCACGCCACCGCCACCGCCAAAAACCTTGATGTGACCGGCCCCGGCTTCCTTGAGCAGGTCGATCATGTACTTGAAGTATTCGTTATGACCGCCCTGATAGGAGGTGATCGAGATGCCCTGCACGTCTTCCTGTAAGGCGGCATTGACGATCTCGCCGACCGAACGGTTGTGGCCAAGGTGAATGACCTCGGCGCCGGTCGATTGCAGGATGCGACGCATGATGTTGATTGAGGCATCATGTCCGTCGAACAGCGCTGCCGCCGTGATGAACCGGACCTTGTTCTTGGCCGCGTAGGGCACCAGTTTCTTGCTAATGCTGAGATCAGTCATGTCTCATTCTCCGATTCGATGCTTTTTCGCGGCATGGTTGGCCAAATTCAGCCTGCAGAACCATCCACCCTGATGTGCGCCAACTGGGGCAAACTCCAGTGCGACGCCCCGTAGTTTACTCGCTGTGCGCTACTGGGGAAAGCGGGCGGCCAGTTCCAGGATGCGTTGCGCCTGTTTCAAGTGTGGCATGTCGAGCATCTTGCCCTCCAGGCCGACGGTGCCCAGACCCGGATTGCTGGCAAACACGTCAACCACGCGCTGCGACCAGACCACCTCTTCTGCGCTGGGCGAGAAGGCCTGGTTGATAATCTCGACTTGATTCGGATGAATCGCGATCTTCCCAGTGAATCCTGAGCGCCGGGCAAACTGGGAATCGGCCTCCAGCCCGGTCGGGTCGGAAAAGTTCGACCAGATCGTGTCGATGGGCTGCACGTCGGCCGCCACGGCACCGGTCAGGCACAGGGCGCGGGCCAGTTGATAGACCGTGTCGTATTCGCCGTTGGGGCGGCGGTTGGTGCTGGCGCCCAGCGCAGCGGCGATGTCCTCGGCGCCCCAGGTCAGGCCGGCCAGACGTGGACTGCATCCGGCATAGCCGCCGAGGGTGAACAAAGCCGCCGGAGTTTCGGTGGCCACCGGCATGATGCGAATCGAACCCTGTGGGACGCCTTCGCGAACTTCCAGCGCATCAAGAAAATGTGAAAGCTTGGTGACATCCTGTGCCGAAAACACCTTGGGCAACATCAATCCATCCGGTGCGCCGGCCACGACCATCAAGTCGAGCAGCGCCGCCGGCGTGGTCAGCGGGTTGATCCGCACCCACAGCTTCTGCCGGCTGCGGTCCGGCCGCGACTTCAGGTATTCGAGCACCATGCCGCGCGCAATGTGCGTTCGCGACGGGGCTACCGCGTCCTCAAGATCCAGGATCAGCGCATCGGCGGGCGACGAAATGCTTTTCTCGAGCTTGCGTTCGCTGTCTCCGGGTACAAACAGCATCGAGCGCAGTGGCGCACTCTTGACGCCGGCATTGAGTTCAGGGGTCGACATGATTTCCTCAGCTTCCTGGGGAACGAATTGCGTCCCCATTGTCATGAAACAGATGCTGCGCGTTATTTCCCGGCGGGAAGGCGGTACATCAGCGCAACCCGTTTGCAGATCGCGACCATTTCATCGCGCTGGTTGAAGGCCTCATGCTGAAACACCACGATGCCGTTGTTCGGCCGTGACTTGCTTTCGCGTTTTTCCAGCACCTTCGATTCGACGTGCAGAGTGTCACCGGCAAAAACCGGTTTGGGGAAGCGCACCTCGTCCCAACCCAGATTGCCTACCGTGGTACCCAGCGTGGTGTCACCGACTGAAATTCCCACCATCAGCCCCAGCGTAAACACGCTGTTCATCAGCGGCTTGCCGAACTCCGTAGTCTTGGCATATTCGGCGTCGATGTGAATCGCCGCCGGGTTGTGCGTCATGGTGCTGAACAGCAAATTGTCGGTTTCCGTTACCGTACGACGAATGTCGTGCTTGAAAACCTGCCCGATTTCGAACTGCTCGAAATACAACCCTGCCATGGTTAATTTCTCCTCTGACCGTTATGTGTAGTTGGGCAACATCCGCGAACTGAAAACTCGTGTGCTTACATACTTATTGTAACCCATCACCGTGTTTCGATTGAATGGCAGCGGGACAAGGTGGATGTCGCCGACGGCTGGCCATAGTCATATAATGGACAAAAAAATTCAATTAGAAAAGGGCCTGAAGGAGGACTTCACCCACAGTCAATTTCGGTCATTGTCGCAGTTCATTCGGCGCGATGCGGCGTCTTGACAAAAAATGTTTCGTTAGTGTATGGTATTGCAGCATACGAATTTAAAGCGGCCCCGCAAAAAAAAGCAGCATCAATCAAAAGTCTTGATGAAAGGCGACAACAAAGTGTCTAAGACGAGTACTTATGGCATCACTGGATTCGGCGGCTACATCCCGCGCTTGAGGATGCAGCGTGCGGCGATAGCCGCTGCGCATAAATGGATGGCGCCCGGCCTGCGTTCGCTGGGCAAGGGACAGCGCGCATTCTGCAGTTGGGATGAAGACAGCAACACCATGGCGGTCGAGGCCGCGCGCGACGCATTGGGCAAACGTTCGCGCGCCGATCTGGCGTCTGTATTCTTGGCTTCAACCACGCTGCCGTTTGCCGACTTGCAGAATGCCTCCATCGTCGCCGGCGCGCTCGACATTCCCAACACCACCCGTACTCTCGATCTCGGCCACTCGCAGCGCGCCGGCACCTCGGGTCTGGTCACGGCATTGAGGGACACCTCGGCACCGGCCCTGTTCATCGCCACTGACCGCCCCCGCGGCAAGGCCGCCAGCACGCAGGAAATCAGTGTTGGCGCAGGTGCCGCAGCGTTCACGCTGGGCAGCGACAAGGTTGTTGCGACGCTGTTGGGATCGGTTAGCCGAACCGAAGTGTTTGTCGACCACTTCCGCGCCGAGGGCGCCAAGTACGACTATTTCTGGGAAGAGCGCTGGATTCGCGACGAAGGCTACATGAAGCTGGTGCCGGAAGCGGTGAAAGCAGCACTGAAGGAAACCGGCGTCGCTGCCGCCGACGTGAAGCACTTCATCATGGCTGCGCCGCTCAAGGGTATCGCCGCCGCGGTCATCAAGAAATCCGGCCTGCCCGCCGAATCCGAGGCCGACAATCTCGACGAGAATTGTGGTTACGCCGGATCGGCCCACGGCCTGATCATGTTGGCGCATGTGCTGGAAAAGGCCGGCCCCGGAGAGACGATCATGCTGGTTGGATTCGGCCAGGGCGTTGATGTCCTGGTGTTGAAAACCACCGACGCGATCAAGGATTTCAAGCCGGTACGCGGCATCAGCGGCGCGCTGGCCGACGCGCAAAGTCACGACGCGTATCTGCGTCTGCTGTCCTACGAGGATTCGATCGAGCTCGAATGGGGCATGCGTGCCGAGAAGGTTCTCAAGACAGCGCTAAACGAGCAGTATCGCTCGCGTTTCCAGCTCGCCAGTTTTGTTGCCGGCAAGTGCCGCAAATGCGCCACCATCCAGTTCCCGCAACTGCCGTATTGCGTCAATACGGCGTGCCATGCACCGCGCGAAAATTTCGACCCCTACCCTCTCGCCGACCAGCTTGCGAAAGTACTGACCTATACTGCCGATTCGCTCTCCTATCATCCGTCGCCACCCCTCTATGTCGGCTTCGCACAATTCGACAACGGCGGTCGTCTGCTGATGGAAATCGTTGACGTCGGCGCCGCCGGACTGGACGTGGGCATGCCGTTGCGGATCGTGTTCCGCATCAAGGACATCGACAAGGCACGCGGCTATCCGCGTTATTTCTGGAAAGCCACGCCTTTGCAGGCTTAACGAGGAAAAATCATGGCATCAGGCATCAAAGACAAGGTCGCCATCATCGGCATGGGTTGCTCGCGATTCGGCGAGCGCTGGGACTGCGGCACAGCGGAGCTTCAAGCCGAGGCATTCGAGGAAGCACTGAAGGACGCCGGCATCGAGCGCAAGCAGATCGATGCGGTGTGGACCGGCTCGGGCCTCGACGCTGTCAACACCGGCAACTCCGCCATCCCCACTGCGATGGCATTGCGCCTCGACGGCATTCCGGTAAGCCGCATGGAAAACATGTGCGCCACCGGCACCGAGACCCTGCGCGGCGCGGCCTACGCGGTGGCTTCGGGCGCGGCGGATATTGCGCTGGCCATCGGCGCGGAAAAGCTCAAGGACACTGGCTATGGTGGCTTGCCGACTCCCTACAAAGGCACCTTCAACGACCTGTGGTTGCCGCTCGGTTCTGCCCCTGCCGGCTTTGCCCAACTCGCCGCCGGGTATCGCGCCAAGTACGGTTTTTCGAAGGAAGAACTGAAACGCGCGCTGGCCCACGTCTCATGGAAGAGCCACGAAAATGGCGTACTCAGCCCCAAAGCGCATTTGCGCAAGCAAGTCACCATGGAGCAGATCATCAATGCGCCGATGATCGCTGATCCGCTAGGGTTGTTCGATTGCTGTGGTGTCAGCGATGGCGCGGCGGCGGCGATTGTCACCACGCCCGAAATCGCACGTGCGCTGGGCAAGAAGGATCTGGTCACCATCAAGGCGCTCCAGCTCGCCATCGGTTCCGGCGTCGAATCCACCACCGACCAGTGGGACGGCAGCTATGTGCGCACCACGCGCATGGCCGCCAAGCGCGCGTATGCGGAAGCCGGCATCACCGATCCGCGCAAGCAACTTGGCCTGATGGAAGTGCACGACTGCTTCTCGATCACCGAGCTGGTGACCATGGAAGATCTGTTCATCTCACCCGACGGTGGTGCGGTGCGTGACGAGCTCGACGGATTCTTCGACCGCACCGGCGGTGGCGTTCCCTGCCAGGTGGATGGCGGCCTCAAGTGTTTCGGCCACCCCATCGCGGCATCTGGTCTGCGTATGGCCTACGAGGTGTACACCCAGTTGCTCGGCCGTGCCGGCGAACGCCAATTGTCGAACCCGACCATCGGCCTGACGCATAATCTGGGCGGTGTGCCTTATCTGGGCATCGCGGCGATTTCGATTCTCGGTTTGCTCGGTTAAATCGTGCATCTGCCAATCACGTAATCCCTGGCGCTTAGTAAGGGAGAAGAAAAAGCATGCCTCAGAAACTCAGCGAGGACAGTCTGGCCGACATCGTCGCGCCCGACGAAACCATCTTCATCCCGGGATCGGCCGGTGCCCCGCTCGCCTTTCTCGCCGACCTGTTGCGCAAACCGGAACGCAGTCGCAACGCGAAACTGCTGACCAGTTTCATTCCCGGTATCAACACGATTGATATCGACCAACTGGACCCCAGCGTATCAATAACAGGAATGTTCACGCAGCCGGCCTTCACCCGCGCCCAGCGCGATGGCCGCTTTCGTGCGCTGCCGGTCAGCTACGCCGGCTTCGTAAGCCACCTGCGCGACAACGTGGATATCGGTCTGACCGTGGTTCAACTCGCGGCGCCCGATGCAAACGGCCAGTGTTCTCTGGGACCAGCCGTGGAGTTCATGCCTGTCGCCTTGCAGAAAAGCCGTCGCGTGCTCGGCCTGATCAACCGCCGCACGCCGCGCATCCCCGGTGCGGTCTCGGTACCTTACGACAAGCTGGACTTTGTATGCGAAGTCGACACGCCGCTGCCGGAATACAACGTTACCGGCGATGATGTCACCCAGGCGATCGCGCGCAACATCGCGCAGTTGATCCCCGATGGCGCCGCGTTCCAGATCGGCTTGGGCAAGGTCCCGGCGGCATTGTCGACCTTGCTGTGTGATCGCAAGAATCTGCGCCTGCATTCCGGCATGCTTTCCGATGGAATGATTGAACTTGCGGAAGCCGGTGCGCTGGACCCGGATTTTGCACCGACTACCTGCGTACTGGTCGGCACCGACAAGTTTTATCGTTGGGCGGCGGACTACAAGGGCTTGCGCATCCTCGGCTGCGACTTCACCCACGACCCGCGCACGTTGCTGAATCTGGACGGATTCATCGCCGTCAATTCGGCGCTGGAAGTCGACCTGTTCGGCCAGTGCAATCTTGAGTTTGTCGATGGTCGCGCCGTCAGCGGCGCCGGCGGCGCACCAGACTTTGCCCGCTGTGCACGGCTGTCGCGCGGCGGCCGCAGCATCGTCGCCCTGAATGCCAGTTACAGCAAGGGTTCACGCATCCTGCCCTGCCTCACCGAAAAAGCCATCACCAGCCTGCCCCGCGTCGATATCGACGCCATCATCACCGAACACGGCATCGCCCATTTGACCGGGGCGAGCGTACATGAACGTGCGCAGGCGATCATTTCCGTCGCCGCGCCCGAGTTTCGCGAAGAGCTGCAACGGGCCTGGAGTACCATTGCCGCACGACTGTAGGCGAGCCGCTGAAGGTTTTCGGTCCATCAATAAACCCAATAACTGGAGATAAGAAATGCAACGTCTTCTTGAAGGAAAAGTAGTCATCGTCACCGGCGCCGGCAATGGCGTGGGTAAAGGTATCGCGCTTGAAGCCGCGCGTCAGGGTGCCAGGGTCATTGTCAATGACCTGGGCGTTGCCATCGACGGCAGCGGCGCCAGTGCTGGGCCGGCCCAGACCGTGGTGAATGAGATCAAGGTTGCCGGTGGTGACGCCGCCGCCAACACCGACAGCGTGGCCGAATTCAAATCTGCCGAGAAAATGGTGCAGCAGGCAATGGATCTGTGGGGCCGCATCGACAGCGTGGTGAACAACGCCGGCAATATGCGCGACGTCATCTTTCACAAGATGACCGAAGATGATTTCGATGCCGTGATCAAGGTTCACCTCAAGGGCAGTTGGAACACATCGCGCGCCGCCGCACCGCATCTCAAGGCGCAGGCCAGCGGTTCCTTCGTACACATGACCTCCTCCGCCGGGCTGATCGGCAATGTCGGCCAGGCCAACTACATCGCCGCCAAGATGGGCATCGTCGGCCTGTCCAAATCCATCGCGCTGGATATGGAAAAATTCGGCGTGCGCTCCAACTGCATCGCGCCGTTCGCGTTCACGCGCCTGGTGGATTCGATTCCGCGCGACACTCCGGAAGGGGAAGAACGCTATCGCGTCAATTCGCGCATGGAAGCCAACAAGATTGCTCCATTCACTTGTGCCCTGCTGACCGACGGCGCCAAGGACGTGAGCGGGCAGATCTTCGGCGTACGCAACAATGAAATCTACCTGTTCTCGCAGCCGCGTCCAATCCGCACCGCCCATAACGGCGAAGGCTGGACCGTCGAAACCTGTGTCGAACGCGCTATTCCGATGCTCAAGGGATCGTTCTTCCCGCTGGACAAGTCGCGCGACGTGTTCACCTGGGATCCGGTCTGATTTGGCATGACTGACGCGTTGGGCAGCAGAAAGAAATCAGCGGAATTGCCAGCCCGGCGCCGTGATCGAAAAGCAATACCCGCGCACCTGCCATCAGTCGAGGAAAACTGGGATCAGCGGCTCGGGTTTCTGATGCACGATGTATCGCGGTTCCGGCGCATCGTTTTCGACGACTTCATGCAACCCCTCGGGGTGACCCGCGCACAGTGGTGGGTCCTTGCCTATCTGTCGCGTCACGACAGGATGATTCAGAGCGACCTTGCCGACATCCTTGATCTGGGCAAGGCCGCGCTCGGCGGCTTGATTGATCGGCTGGAATCGGCGGGCTTCATCGAACGGCAACTGGACAAAATGGATCGGCGCGTAAAGCGCATCCATCTCACCGCGACCGGCAACCACATGGTCGAGGAAATGCAGCAGAAATGCCACGCAATGAGCGAGCGCATTCTGGATGGACTGAATGTGGATCAACGCTTTGCGCTGGGCAACATGCTGGCCCAGGTGAAGAAGAACCTGCTTTCGATCAAGCGCGAAGCGAGCATTATCTAACGCATTACAAAGTCAAACGGACATGGAAACTCAACATCGGCCCGTTGAACCTGCCGTTCCCGGCGCCGGATCACTTGGCGACGAACTGGCGCGTGCTGTTCAAGTTACGCTCGACACGTGGCACAAAGATGCAACCTGTCGCCGACTGTGGGCCCGCGACGCAAGCGTATGGACCGGTGGTGACGAAGCGCGTTGGTTGAATTGGTTGGACGCAGTTGGTAACAGCCGCGCGGCAGCAACTGATCTCAATACGTTTGGCACAAACCTTCAACACGAAGGCGTGACTCATGCACTGCTGATCGGCATGGGCGGCTCCAGTCTCGGTCCCGAGGTGCTGGCCCGGGTCTTTGGTGCGCAACCCGGGGCGCCGCGTCTACTGGTCCTTGACTCGACCGACCCGGCACAGATCTCAGCCTGCGAAGCGCAACTCGATTTCGAGCACACGCTGTTCATCGTCGCCAGTAAATCCGGCAGCACGCTGGAGCCGGACATTCTCTGCCGTTACTTTCTTGATCGCGCCAAACACATACTTGGCGCGAAGGCCGGTTCGCACTTCGTCGCGATCACCGACCCCGGTTCGCAACTCGAAGCCTATGCCGCGGAAAACGGATTCCGCCGCGTCTTCAAAGGCGACCCTAACATTGGCGGACGTTACTCAATTCTGTCCAACTTCGGCATGGTGCCTGCGGCAGTCATGGGACTGAACGTAGCCACACTGCTCGCCAGCGCCGAACGCATGGTTCAGCAATGTGGGCCGACCATCGCACCCGAAGAAAATCCCGGTGTGCTGCTCGGTGCAGTGCTCGGCACTGCGGCGAAACTGGGTCGCGACAAGCTCACCATCATCGCCGCAGAACCGCTGGCCCCGTTGGGTGCCTGGATCGAACAACTGGTGGCCGAGTCCACTGGCAAACTTGGGCAAGGTATCGTTCCGATCGACGCCGAGCCCATCGGAGCACCATCGGTTTATGGCAGCGATCGCTTGTTCGTTTATCTGAGCATCGAGGGCGACCATCAATACCAAGAATCCGTTGCGGCGCTAATCAAAGCCGGGCAGCCGGTAGTGACTCTGACGATTGCCGAAGTCGGACAACTGGGCCAGGAGTTCTTCCGCTGGGAATTGGCCACGGCCGTGGCCGGAGCGATCATGGGTGTCCATCCTTTTGATCAGCCCGACGTCGAAGCTGCCAAGATACAGACCAAAGCCGTCATCGCCGCCTATGAACAGGGCAAGCCCTTGCCGCAGCCTGTAGCGTTGCTCGAGCGCGATCACTTGCGCTTGTATGCCGATGCTGCCAATGCACAGCGACTACAGGCCAATGGAGCCGGCAGCACTGCAACCAGTGCGGTGAAAGCGCTGCTGGCCCAGTTGCAGGCCGGTGACTACTTTGCGCTGCTCGCCTATCTGAACATGAACGCCGCAAATGTTGATGTGCTGCAAATGATTCGTGCGCGGGTGCGCGACACACGCCGGATCGCAACCTGTCTCGGTTTCGGACCGCGCTTCCTGCACTCCACAGGCCAGCTCTACAAGGGGGGCGCCAATAATGGCGTGTTCCTGCAAATCACCTGCGACGACACCAGCGATATCGCCGTACCCGGCCGCGTTTACAGCTTCGGCGTGGTCAAGGCGGCGCAGGCAAGCGGTGATCTGGCGGTATTGACCGAGCGCGATCGGCGCGTGTTGCGTGTGCATCTCGGCACCGATGTAGCAAAAGGACTGAGCGAACTACAGGCAGCGTTCAACGCTGCCTGATCAGTTCAGGAAATCAAACGCCTTTCCTGTCGTCGCTGAATGATCGGCCATGCTGTCATCGCCAATCAGGCCGACCACGCGGGCCAGCTTTTTCTTGACGATCTCTATCTGTTCGACCAGCCCGATGGCAAACTCACCGAGCAGCGGATCATCCGACTTTACCAACTCGCGCAAGGGAGTCAGCGCCAGATCGATGGACTTCAGAGAGTCGGAAAGTTTATTGTTGTCGCCATGCGAAATTGTCATGCCATTCACCTGCTTTCATCCGGCGCGCCGGATGGCAGGCTGGGAACAAGCATACTCCTGAACAGGCCAACCACCGCCACATAACGACCCCAAGCGAAAAAGTCACCGTGCGGTGACTTGATAGAAGTGGCTCCGCAAATCTGAACAGCGCTATAAGTGGAAACTCCGGGCATAACGCCTGACTGGAAACGGTTGGGCATAAAGGAGTTTTTGATGGTCAAGAAATCAGCACGCCGCAAGCGACGCAAGCACACGCCGGTATTTAAAGCGCAAGGTGTCGATGGTGGCCGACTGAAGACCGAGGGCAAAGGAAAGGCCAACCCGGTGGTGGTCTGCACGGATAAAAAACGCTCCGCACTCATCAATTGCCTAGAGCCGAATCGTCGTGTCGAAGTTCAAGAAATGACCTTCGAACCTTCGAACGTCGGGTGCAGTAAGCCACACTATCGAACTGCCGGCCAAATATACTGACCTTTTGCGAACGCTGCGATACGTTTACCAGCATCCGCGGCGCGAACGTGATATTGGAAAAAACATTGCGATTGGCACGCAGGGTCAACTGATCTTCAGCACCGCCTTCGAGAAAATCTCGGACGATGCGTGGCAGCCGCCTGCGCGCAAGGGTACGCAGGTCTTCGATGTTGCACACATGGGAGAGATTCATAGCGCACGTGATTTCAGTGATGCATGCGGGTAAAGTCTCTTGGAGGCGAAACGGTGCAATCTTTTAAAATAAGTGTGCATGGTCGGTAAGGGATCGCGCCAATCCCATGTCAAATGGCAGCTACTGGCGGCTATCAAAGCTGACCGGAATGTCCAGGAAAGTAGCTGCAAGGGGGTTCTTTTATGCTTTCGCCACGCTTCGACCCACGAAAGCAGATCCCCATAGAGCCAGTGATAGCGTTTCCCGCTACGATAGGGTCCGATGAGCGGCGACACTGCGTACATCTGCCGGTCACGTGCGAGGTCAATAGCCAGCATTGGAAAGTCGTAATGCAGGTGGTAGGGAAGCGCCGCCGTGCTATCCATTCTGGGATTGAGTTCGAGAAACACGACATTGCCGCTGAATTCATCGATGAGGAACTGGATGCAGCCGATTCCGTTGTAACCAAGGGATTCGGTCAGTTGCGTGCATCACCTTTGAGCCGACCACGGAGGGCGAAATCTACATGATGTGCCAAGGTAGCGGTGGCGGCTATGGTGACGTCCTGGAACGCAATCCCGAGCTGGTAATGAAGGACCTGCGCGAAGATCTGATTTCCGATGAATCTGCGGAAAACATTTATAAGGTGGTTTATGACCGGGCGACTCGACGCGTAGATCTGGCTGCCACCGCAGCCCGGCGCGACGCGGAGCGCAAAGCGCGTAAAGCCCGCGGTCGCCGTTTCGACGACTTTGTCGCCGAGTGGGTCAAGCCCGAACCACCGATAGATATTCCCTACTTTGGTTCATGGGGTGACGATTCGGTACTGTATGCCGGCGTTGGTGCCAGCCGCATGAAAATGCGCAGCGACAACGTGCAGGCCGTCTGGTTGGCTGACCCGCGCGAAGTACGCATCGCTGAGCTGGAAGCGGAACTGGAAGCCGTCAAAGCCGAGAAAAAAGCCTGATAACCCGCCTTCGTCCGCGATAGCGGCCGGTTGTTTGTCAGACTTGCGCCGTACCACCGTCGACCGTTAGTTCGATACCGGTGATAAAACTGGAGTCATCCGAAGCCAGAAAAAGCGCGGCCTTGGCAATTTCGTCCGGGGTCGCCATGCGCCCCATCGGTATCCCTGACACCACCTGCGCAATCGCCTCCTTGGGGAACGGTGCAAGGATGGCCGTATCGGTCGGCCCGGGACTGATGACATTCACGCGAATGTGTCGATCCTTCAAGTCCGTGGTCCACGAGCGCGCGAACGAGCGCACGGCCGCCTTGCTGGCGGCGTAAACGCCAAAAGACGGCATGCCTTTGTTACCGGCGATAGAACCGGTCAGGATGATGGAGCCGCCATCGTTAAGCAGCGGCAACGCCTTCTGCACCGTGAATAGCGTCCCCCTGACGTTGACATTGAACGTCCTGTCGAAGTGATCCTCCTTAACGCTCCCGAAGGGAACGAATTCGCTGATCCCGGCATTGGCGAAGACAATGTCCAGTCGCCCCTTCGCCGCCTTGACGGTTGCGTATAGACGATCAAGATCGGCCAGATTGGCAATGTCTCCCTGAACTCCGACGATATTGCTGCCGACTGACTTGACGGCGGCGTCGAGTTCGGCCTGACGACGCCCGAAGATGAAGACATACGCGCCTTCAGCCACAAAACGCATGGCGGTCGCCAGCCCCATTCCTGTGCCGCCACCGGTGATAACCGCTACTTTGCCTTGAAGCTTGCCCATGTTTGTGACTCCCGTGTATGTGAAGGTGATCTTGGATGATTTTACTGAGGAAGTGGTGCTACGTTACGCGATGCTTGATCAGGTATGAGATCGGTATCCGTCTATTCATTCGTCATGAAAAAGTGCGTGGCTCAAAATGCTGCTTTCAATAGGACCGCCATGAGACTTGAAGCCTGACGTGACCGATATTTCAATCCAGATGCTGTGAGGCCCGTCAATTTTAATGCATAGCCTTAGGCTCGGTGCCTTGCCCTTCGATTCAACTACGCTGATGAGCAGCGGCGTTTACTGGAGGCGCGTTGGTCCTCAGAAACATGAACAGGTGATATCAGGCTGAGCTAAGCTTCGGCATTGCCAAATGCGAGAGATAAAAATGGTTACCTCTAAGCGCTCCTTCACATTCTACGGTTTTAGCGCCTTGTTTGCAGTAGCCCTACTCTTCGCTGCGTATCTTTGGGTGGTACTGACTTGGAGCTATTCTTCGGGAGAGCGGGCAGGCTTTCTTCAGAAGTTTTCAAGCAAGGGCTGGCTTTGCAAAACCTGGGAGGGTGAATTGGCCTTGGTGGCGATGCCGGGCTCCACCCCTGAAAAGTTCTTTTTCACGGTGCGCAACGCATCGGTTGCCCAACGAATTAATTTGGCGATGGGAAAACGCGTTGCCTTAGTTTACGAGCAACACAAAGGATTGCCCACCGACTGTTTTGGAGAGACCGAGTATTTTGTGACTGATCTGCGGGAATTGCCCCAGTAGGTATCCAAATCAAAAAAGCCCCGGCATCGACGATACCGGGGCTTTAAGAAAGCGCCGGTTGGCGACCAGCATTGAATTGACCTGCCAGACAAATATGTAATCAATTGAAGAACACAGGCTGGACCCGAAGCGGACGTCTCGCATTTCCAAACAGCCGGCATTCGGCTTAGCCCATGCGTTTCAGCGCACAAATTTTGTTGCCAGACGGGTCACGCAAATAGGCGAGGTACAACTTGCCATGCGCCCCGCCATCCCGGATTCCAGGAGGATCTTCGCAAGACATTCCGCCATTTGCGACGCCTGCTGCATGCCACTTATCGCCGATTTCAGTGCTGTCCACAGCAAAGCCGATCGTGCCTCCATTTGCATAGGTCGCCGGCAGATCATTGATAGGTTTGGTAAGGGCGAACACACCCGTCGCGGTGGCGTAAAAAACACGGCCCTTATCATCAGAATTTCCTGGTGAGATGCCAATCACGCCAAGCACCGCATCGTAAAACTTCCTTGAAGCCTCCAGATCGTTCGTGCCAACCATGACATGACTAAACATTTTTAATCTCCTTTAGTTTAAGTTGAAATCGCGATGAACAAGCGAATCAGACGGAACGAGAGACTATCACCTTTGGTAAATAGCGACTCCAGCCGTGGGGGCATAGACGTTATTCAACGAGTTGTTTAAAACAATCGCATTTCGATATCAGTAGATTTCCGACGGCAACGCCAATGTGGGCGACACCACGGATAAACGAAATTGCCACCTTCTGTGCAGACGCTACCGAGCCAACGTTGAATGCGCAGCATCTGGCGCGGATCGGCGTGCTGCCTTTGGCGTGGGAAGATCAACGTAAAAAGCTGGGAATGACGCACTGAGCTAAATCACCCAGGTCGGCATCAACATTCAATGGCCTGCGATTGCAGGCCATTGACGTTAGGCGAGCAGACACGTTGTGTATACAGCGAAATGTACGACTGAGAAAACCTGGGGCATTTGCGGCAACGAGGCCGGCTTCAACAAACAGAGAATTTGATTGTCGCCGCAAGCCCCGCCTTTGCGGCGGCTTGCGGGTTCACGGTGGGATTTTTATCTACCAGTGAGACTTGTTGGTAGGCGCGATTGGACTCGAACCAACGACCCCCACCATGTCAAGGTGGTGCTCTAACCA
>JANYCD010000077.1 GCA_025360425.1 Sterolibacteriaceae bacterium | reverse complement strand
GCGACCTCCGGGATAAAACCCGGCAGACTGCCCGAATCGGCTTTCACCGTTCAAATCGACACCACCCTTCATCGCTCGGAATCCCGCTTCAGTCTTGGCTTTCAGTTGTTAAACCCCGGATTTAACCGGACACTAGTGATACGCCATTTCATGACAGTTCGAACGCTTGCACCGTAACGGGTACGCCGCTCATGCGCGGGATGCCGCTGATGGGGTCACGCTCATCCATATTGATCAGCCGGGTCACCGAACCAAGGGCAAGTTCACTTGTGGCGGCAGCTTGCGTCATGGGCGCACCGAAGCCATGGACCACCGACACAAGACCCTGGCGCAGGTTGTCGTCCGTCTTGACCCGCGCCAACATGTGACCGTGGCAGGAGCGAACCGTGATGAGGGCGCCGTCTTCAATGCCCAGCACGTTCAGGTCTGATGAATGCATGAATGCCGGGGTGTGCGTCTTGCCGCCGCTGAGGGTGGGTATCGACTGACCCATTGAATTCATAAAGTTGTTGGTGCGCCGGCACACCAGGTGAAAGGGAAACGCCGGGTCGGTTTTGTTTTCAGCACCCTCAGCGTGCAGCGCACGCAACTCCTCCATCATCATCGGGTCGCCAAGCTGCAGCATGGCGCTACAGTCATGATCACGCGGTTGGACCCGGACGTCGATGTCGTACACATTGCCGTGGGGACGCGCCTTGACCTGCTCCAGCGGCACACGCGAATCGGAGCAGGCGAGTTCGATCAGTTCATCGGTGCTTGGCAGACGTGTCATGTCGAGCGGAATGGTCTGCGTCGTTCCCTCGAGGTTGGGACCCTGGCCGCGCATGTTGATCCAGTCGAGCTGCAATCCCATGCGTTGCGCCAGGCCAAAGAAGACGGCTGCGTCGTCGAGCAGGTCGGACTGCGGCGGCACTTGGGCGACCGCGGAGGCATACTGGGCCCAGGGGATGGCATAGCCGCGCGACACGCCATAATATTTCAGCGACTCCACCATTTGCGTGGTGCCGGGCAGTTCGAGCGACAGCGGTGGCGGGATCACATAGTGCGCGAAGTGCGCTGTCGCCGTCATCTGGTAATCCAGCACTACCAGAAGCTCCAGCTTTTTCAGCGCCGCTTCCGTCTTGGCCTGGTCCGGCCATGCCGTCACCGGATTGCCACCGAGACAGAACAACACCTTGATCTGACCTTCGCCATCGAGCAGGATCTCGTCGGCCAGCGCTGCGGTGGGCATGCCGCTGGCGTTTTCCACCAACCCATGCACGCGCATCGGCCGATCACTCATCACCGGGTAAGGCGCATAGGGCTGGGCCCGCGGCGTAAAGGCGGGCAGCAGAACATTGGGATTGGGCGCCCTGTCGCCTGCGCGCGCCCAACGACCGCACAAGGTATTGAGGCACAGGGCGAGGTAGTAGGTCAGATTGCTGTGGGTGGCGAAGCTCGGTCCGGTCGAGCAGGCCACGCCGCCGCGCTTGCCGCTACCGAAGGTACGTGCGGCTGCAAGCAATTGATCGACCGGAACATCGGCACGCTGCGCGACGAAAGCTGGCGTATAAGCGGCGACACTCGCCTTCAGCGCTTCGAAACCTTCCGCGTTCGATGCGACGAAATCGGCGTCGTACAAGCCGTCTTCAATGATGATGTGGATGATGCCGGCGAGCAAAGCCGGATCCTGGCCCGGACGCGGCTGGAGGTGAACGTGGGCGCGCCTGGCGGTCTCGCTGCGGCGCGGATCGATCACTATCATCTTCATGCCGCGCTGCTCGGCTTCTTTCAGGCGCGCGCCGGGATTGTTGAGCGGTCCGCCGTTGGACTTGGCGATAATCGGATTGGCGCCAACGATGATCCATGTATCGGAGGTCTCGAAGGTTTGCAGGCCTGCGTGCCAGTTGCCATGCATTGCCACCGACGTGTACTCGGCCGGCTTGTCGATACTGGCGGCGGAAAAGGCCATGCGCGACTTGATCGCGCGCAGCCATGCTCTTGCAATTGGCACGCCGATCGGGTGCGAGACCTGCCCGGAACCGTTATACATTGCGATAGAGCGTGGGCCGTATTTGACGAGAATGTCCTGCACCCTGGCGGCGATCTGGTCCATCGCGGCAGCGGAGTCAATCACGGCGTGACTGCCATCCGCATCGCGTTGCAGGCACTTCAGCAGTCGTTCGGGACCGTTGTGCATTGCCGGTAATGCACGCCCCTTGGGGCAGCTATAGCCGTCGAAGGCCGGCGCTTGAGGATCGCCCGTGACCTTCACCGCGCGTCCGTCTTCGACGGTAACGAGGATAGGGCAATAGGCGAGGCAGTTGCGACAGATACTGGGAACAACGTTTTCGGTCATTGCATCGGCCTCCTGTCTCATCGTTCAGCAAAAGCATGTCAGCCATGGATAAGCCGGCTATCGATGTTTTTATAGATGCATTCTATCAATGCTTGCCGACAGCCGGAGCGAAGATCGGCGGTTTTGCGGCGGCTACACTTCGAATGATGGCAATCATGGCCAACAGCCTCAACGCGCCCGTTCGTTCGATGGCGTAGTGGTCCATGCCCGCGACGGTGGCCTGTTGCGCGATGCAGCTTCGTAAAGCGGCATCATCCCGCCCTCAAACGACGACAGTTCCTCGATGCGCTTGACCGGCGCGGGGTGGGTGCTAAGAAAATCGAAACGCGAATTGCCATCGCCTTCCTTGATCATCTTGTTCCATAGCGTCACGGCGGCATGGGGCTGGTAGCCGGCGCGCGCCGCCAACTGGATACCCAGCCGATCCGCTTCTGTTTCGGCTTCACGGCTGTGCGGCAGCAGGACGAAAGCCGCCGCGCCCAGTCCCGCAATCGTCTGACGCATTTGTTGATCAGTGGCGTCACTTGCCGTGACACCGAGGACGGTAACACCCAGCCCCACCGCCATCTGCTCGGAAATTTGTTCACGGCTGTGTTGCAGCAGGGCGTGGGATATCTCGTGCCCCAGCACTTGCGCGAGTTCGTCGTCCGTAGGTTTTATTTTGTCGATCAGGCCAGTGTAGATTGCCATCCTGCCGCCAGCCATGCAAAAGGCGTTAACGATCTTGGGGTCATCGATGACATTGATGCTCCAGGCCCAATCACGAGTTTCGGAACGATAAGTCACTGCCTGATCGATCAGGCGATCCGTAATTAGGCGAACGCGGGCAATCAGCTTTGCATCGCCGCTGAGCTTCCCCGTCTTGCTCAGGTCACTCAGCATGCCTTGGTAAGCCTGGGCCGATTGGGCGATGGCGGATTGCTCCGAGACCAGCATCAACTGGCTGCGACCGGTGATCGGATTGGTGCTGCACGCCGCTAACAAAAAGACCAGCGTCAGGCAACGGATATTGGATCGCATGATCGAACTCCAAAAAAATGGGGCGCTCCGGTTTCCCGAGACGCCCCGTCTTCGCCAATCCACGACGGGATCAGCTCGTCTTTCTTTCCAATTTTTCCTTGATGCGGGCGGACTTGCCGGAGCGCTCGCGCAAATAATACAGCTTGGCGCGGCGCACATTACCGCGACGCTTTACCTCGATGCTGGCGATCAGCGGCGTATAGGTCTGGAAGGTCCGCTCGACGCCCTCGCCCGAGGAAATCTTGCGCACGATGAAACTGGAATTGAGGCCGCGATTGCGCTTGGCAATGACGACACCTTCGAAAGCCTGAACGCGTTTGCGCTCACCTTCGACCACATTCACACTGACAATCACGGTGTCACCGGGCGCGAAGCTGGGAATTGTTTTGCCTAGACGCGCTATTTCTTCCTGCTCGAGTTGCTGTATCAGATCCATAATTTTCTCCAAATCAAAAATCCGGCCAGTGGCCTTCCGTGCAGAGCAGGCGGACCTGGTGCACGCGGTTTTTAATGGTGCTCCTGCTTGAACTCTTCGAGCAGTTGCGCTTCCTCACTGCTTAAACGACGATACTCCAGCATATCCGGGCGTCTTAGCCAAGTACGCCCCAACGCCTGTTTAAGGCGCCAGCGCCGGATATGCTCGTGGTTGCCGGAAAGCAGCACATCCGGCACCCGCATTTCTTCATACAACTCAGGCCGCGTGTAATGGGCGCAATCCAGCAAACCCGCCACAAAAGACTCTTCAATTGCCGACGCATCATCATTCAACGCGCCCGGCAACTGCCTGACACAGGCATCGATCAAAGCCATCGCCGCGATCTCACCGCCGGAGAGGACAAAATCGCCAAGCGATATTTCCTCATCCACGCGTCGCTCGATCAGACGTTCATCGATACCCTCATAACGCCCACACAACAAAATCGCGCCGGCGCCACTTGCCAATTCAGCTACCCGACGGTGCGTCAGCGGTGCACCCTGAGGCGACAGGTAAATCACTCGCGCGTCGCCTATCTTCGAACCACGCGCCGTCTGGGCGGCATCAATTGCTTGTTCAAGCGGCGCGGCCGACATCAGCATGCCTGGACCACCACCATACGGCCGGTCATCCACAGTACGGTGATTGTCAGTTGCCCAATCACGCGGATTCCAGCACTGTAACTGCCAGAGATCGCGTTCCAAGGCGCGCCGGGTAATACCGGACTCCGTCACTGCGGTAAATATTTCGGGAAACAAGGTAACGACATCGAAGCGCAACGTCACCAGTCAGCCCCCCACTCAACCAGAATCTGGCCAGCGGCTACATCCACATTCTTTACCACTTGTGCAACAAAAGGCAGCAAACGTTTCTGCCCCCCCGCACAGACCACCAACACTGCATTGGCCCCGGTTTCGATCAGACTATCGACCGTTCCCAGCGCTAGGCCTTGCTCGTTGACAACATCCAAACCAACAAGATCAGTCCAGTAATACTCGTTCGTTGCGGTTATCGGCAAGTCTTCTCGCGGTGCCGCGAAATACAACCCGACCAAGGCTTCCGACCCATTGCGGTCATCGACTCCAACGAACTTGACCACCCATCTGTCACTATGCGGCTTCAGTGCAGCGAGCTGATACGCCGTCCACTTGCTGCCTTCCGCCTGCGATCCTAACCACCATTGCGGGATCTTGGACCAAGCCGCCGGATCGTCACCGAAAGGATGCAAATGCAACCAGCCACCCACACCGTAAGGGGCCACAATGCGCCCCAGGGCAATCACGCCAATTAAACCGCCTTGCTGGCGCCGAACTGCTTGACCAGGCGAGCGGCGGTCGGCGACAACTGGGCACCGTTACCCTGCCAGTAAGCGAGGCGCTCGGTATTGATCAACAAGCCCTGCTCGTTGGCGGATGCAACCGGATTATAGAAACCGATGCGCTCAACGAAACGACCGTCACGGCGATTGCGCGAATCAGTAACTACCATGTTGTAGAAAGGGCGCTTTTTGGCACCGCTTCTGGCTAGACGAATGACAACCATGTCGTTCCCTTAAATTCGGAAAAAGTGCGCGATTATAGTGGGAAAGCCTGGCCGGGACAAGCGCTCATAAGCTATTTGCCGGTTTGGCGGATCGCGCGTGGAATTCCACTAAAATCAGGCCATCCCGCTCAAAGACTTGTGAATGTCAGCTACAGCCCCCTTGCCCAGCACGCCCTCTGCACGCGACGATGCCTTGGCTTGGCTCGCCTTGCCGCCGGGCGAAGACCCCCTGCGCGATCTGGCACCGTTGCGCAAGTGCTTGCGAACCATGGTCGCAGCCGAAATTCCGTCGTCACACAAGCTGCGGATATTCGAGGTACTCGAACCCAGAGTACGAAGGACCCATTTGGCGGTGATACCCTTGCTGCTGGATGCGGTCTTGCCGCTGTCACGGCCGCTATGCGATATCACACAAGCAATGGACCAGATCCATGGTCTCTGTGCGGACCTCCTGCTGGGAGCGGCCGCCGCGGACGATGCGAATCAACCGGCCAGGCAGCACCGAACAATTGAACAAATTTGTCGAAGTGCCCTTGTCCAGCTGGAGCAGCAACTGGTACTAGCCTTGATGGCCTTTGGCCAACCTCCGCAGGGGCTATGGTTGCGTACCGGCTCGGCCTATCGTCTCTTCGAAGCAGGTGCCGATGCCGAATGTGCCGGGATTTTTGGACGCATGCTGGCGCTCGCGTCCGCACAACCAGAAAGTTTCACCTCGCGCGAACTCGCGTTCCTGCGCGAAGTGCTGATTCAACTGGAAAAAATGGCCAGTGTCTCTCATGAACTACCGCAGGGAAACAACCCGTTTTTTTGGTGCGATACGGCAGATGATCAATCACCTGTGGCTTCTTCGCGGCAATGGCCGACACCAATACCGGGACTGCTGTATATTAGTTTTTTTCCCCTGCTCTCTGTTCTTGCGGGATTGCTTGAGCAGCTTGAAACCGGTACGCCGGCAGCACAGCTTGGTTTGCCGCGGGAGGCGAACCAGCCCGACTACCTGAATGTTCTACGTCGAGCGCAAACGCTCTGGTTGGAGCCGCCAAAGCGCCACTTTCCGCGCCGGCGGCAAAGCCACGAAGTTCATATGTGCGTTCGTCTGGGTGAGCTCTGGCGCGTGTTACAGGAAGAACAGACGAACGATCAGGAAATATCGAAGTGGATGGTCATCAACAAGAGTCCCGATGGTTGCTCGGTCGAACATATTTCCGGGAATATCAGTGGATTGATCGCGGGAAGTGCATTGGGCATGCGTGAAACACCAAACGGCCCCTGGAGCATTTGTCTGGTTCGCTGGATACGCAGCGGCGCGTCGGAACGCGTCGAGATCGGCATTGAGTTCGTAGCCCCGCATGCCCAGCCGGTTCGTGTAATCGGCGGTTCATCGGATGAGGAGTCCGTCCCTGGCTTGCTGCTGCCTGCCTTGCCCCAGATTGGGCGGCGGGAAGCTCTGTTGATCGCCCGCGGCCGACACGCGCAGCAACACTTCAATCTGGTTATGGAGAAAAAGGGCAAGGTGATGTTAACAACTTGCATCCCGGGCCCCCTCATCCAGCACACCAGCAGCGTTGAGATTTTCGAGTTTGAGCGCGCCCGATTACCCGGCTAGGACCTGCGTTTGCTTTTCTTGTTCTCCAGTTCGGCGGTAATCAAGGCTCCCAGCAAAATTACGCTCCATGAAAGGTAAAGCCACAACAAAAAAATGGGGATGGCGGCGAAAGCGCCATAAATGATGCGATAGCCTGGAACGCTGGCAAGGTAAATTGCAAACAACCATTGCATGGTACTGAACCCCAACGCAGCCGCTATTCCGCCCAGGATTGCATGCAACCCCGCCACGGGCCGATTGGGTACCTTCCAGTAGAGCAGCGCAAATGCTCCTGCGACGGTGATGAAGGACAGAGTGCGCAACACGCTGGCTGTTACGGTTCGCCACTCTTCTACCAAACCGAGCGAAGTACTGGCCAGATAAGTCGTTGCGGCGATGCTTCCACCGAATACGGCCGGGCCGAGCAACAGCGCCACCACATGCATCACGACACGGCGCAAGAATGGGCGATTTTCACGGACCGCCCAGATCCCATTGAATGCATGCTCGATCGTCAGCATTTGCGCCACCGCCGTGACGGCCAAGGTCGCGATGCTGATCCAGGTCAGGCGATCCGCTTTGTGCGCGAACTGCGAAACATACTTGGCGATGATGCTGCCGGCCTTATCCGGTAGCAGATTGGCCAGAAGAAACTTCTGGATCGCTGCCGACAGCGTATCTGCGAGCGGGAAATGCGAGAGAATTGCGGCAGCTACAGCAATCATTGGCACCAGTCCGAGCAGCGTCGCAAACGACAATGCTGCGGCAGTTTGCGTCAAGCGCTCGCCACGAAAACGGCGCAGAACCCGAAACGGAAGCAGTATCAGATGCATGGCAATTCTGCGACGAACCGACCACTCGACGGCGGCTCAGGTGCCGCCTTGCGGATTGACCCGACCGGGTCCGGCGTGGAGCTTGTTCAAAGCATTAAGGTAAGCTTTTGCCGAAGCAACGATGATGTCGGTATCAGCACCCTGCCCATTCACAACGCGTCCTGCCTTCGCCAACCGAACGGTGACTTCGCCTTGCGCATCGGTGCCAGTTGTAATCGCGTTGACCGAGTAAAGCAGGAGATCCGTACCACTGCAACCAATGCTCTCGATCGCTTTGAAAACGGCATCGACCGGACCACTGCCACGCGCCTCGGCATGTTGCTCATCGCCGGTGCCGACCGCCAAGATAACCTGGGCATAGGGAGTCTCGCCGGTTTCAGAGCGGAATCCGGACGAGATCAGGCGGTAATACTCATGTTCGGGCGTCACGACGTCATCAGACATCAAGGCATGAAGATCCTCATCGAAAATTTCGTGCTTTTTGTCGGCAAGCTCCTTGAATCGCGTGAACGCGGCATTCAACACCTGCTCCGACTCAACCTCGATGCCCAGCTCCTGCAATCGTGCCTTGAACGCGGTACGTCCCGAGTGTTTGCCAAGCACCATCTTGTTTGCGTTCCAGCCGACATCCTCCGCCCGCATGATTTCATAGGTTTCGCGATGCTTCAGTACCCCGTCCTGATGGATGCCTGCCTCATGGGCGAATGCGTTGGCGCCAACGATCGCCTTGTTCGGCTGCACCGGGAAACCGGTAATGCCTGAAACCAGCCTGGAAGCCGACACAATTTGGGTAGCGTCGATGCGCGTTTCGCAGGGAAAAATGTCCTGCCGCGTTCGCACCGCCATGACAATTTCTTCCAGCGACGCATTGCCGGCCCGTTCGCCGAGGCCATTGATGGTGCATTCCACCTGCCGCGCGCCCGCCATGACGGCAGCAAGGGAGTTGGCAACGGCAAGTCCGAGGTCATTGTGGCAATGCACCGACCAGGTCACCTTGTCGGAGTTCGGAATGCGTTCGCGCAATTTATGTATCCGATCGGCAAACTGCTCGGGAACGTTATAGCCGACGGTATCGGGAATGTTGATCACCGAAGCACCTTCCTTGAACACGGCTTCGATGATGCGGCAGAGGAAGTCAATGTCGGAGCGACCCGCGTCTTCGCAGGAAAACTCCACGTTGTCGATGCCGTTGCGTGCGAAATGCACCGCATTGCGCGCATCGGCGAGAACCTCGTCGGGCGTCATGCGCAACTTCTTCTCCATGTGGATCGCACTGGTCGCAATGAAAGTATGGATACGCCCAGACCGGGCCGGCTTGATGGCCTCCAATGCGGGCTCGACATCCTTGTCGAAAGCGCGGGCCAATGCAGCCACCGTCGAATCCTTGATGACTTCGGCAACAGCGCGGACAGCTTCGAAGTCGCCATTCGAGGCGGCCGGAAAACCGGCCTCAATGACATCGACCTTCATCTTCTCAAGCTGGCGGGCAATGCGAAATTTTTCGTCGCGCGTCATCGAGGCGCCGGGGCTCTGTTCGCCATCACGCAAGGTGGTATCGAAAATGATCAAATGCTCTTTGCCCATGATGCTCTCCGTTACAGACAGGATTCAGACATGCCGATAGCCGGGCTATCGGCAGTACTTTGGTGGACAGGAATTTTGGCTGGCGCGGAGGGCACAGCAGCGACACTCTACGAACGCCGCACAACAGCCTTACGGCCGGCTATCCAGAGCCATACGAACATCACATAACCCGACAGGGCATAACAAAGGAACAACGCAAACAATACCCCCGGAGGGTAACTCGATACCAATGCAAAACCGAGAGCGATTCCCGCAATCACCAGAAATGGCACGCTGCGGCGCAGGTTGATGTCCTTGCCGGAATAATAGAGAACATTGCTGACCATGGTGATTCCCGCAAAGATGGTCAGCACACAGGCATACCAACGGGCATCCTCACCTTTCCAGCCGTTGTCGATCATGACCCACACCAATCCGGCAATCAAAGCTGCCGCTGCGGGACTGGGCAATCCCTGAAAATAGCGCTTATCCACGACGTCGATATTGGTGTTGAAGCGGGCCAGACGTAGTGCAGCACCAGCACAGTAGATGAAGGCCGCAATCCAGCCCAGCTTGCCCATGCCCTTGAGCGCCCACTCATAGACGACCAATGCTGGCGCAGCGCCGAACGACACCATGTCGGACAGCGAATCGTATTCGGCGCCGAAAGCACTTTGGGTCCGCGTCATTCGCGCGACACGGCCATCAAGGCCGTCGAGCACCATGGCAATGAAGATCGCCACGGCTGCTTGCTCGAATTGCTGGTTCATGGCCTGAACAATGGCGTAAAACCCGGCAAACAAGGCTGCCGTCGTAAACAAATTGGGCAGGAGATAAATGCCGCGCCGGCGCAACTCGGGATTCATCAGTGCTTTATGGGGGCGGGGATCCGGCATGAAATAAATGTGTAATTGGCACCAGTCTATTGTAGCCCTTGAGGCGCGCTATGCTAATTCAGCCAGGATCGTTGATGTCGCACTCACTCTGTCACCGATGACAACCTTGACCCGAACATCGGTTGGAAGATAAACATCAACGCGCGAGCCGAAGCGGATAAAGCCGTAACGCTGCCCTTTTTTCAGGGCGGCACCAGCCTCGACATAGCAAAGAATGCGGCGCGCAATCAATCCGGCGACCTGGACACACGTGACATCTTGCCCGCCAGGCATGCGGATATGCAGCGCATTACGCTCGTTCTCCGTTGAAGCCTTGGCCAAAGCCGCGTTGACAAATGCGCCGGGATGATACCAACGTTGAACAACCTCACCATTCACCGGACTGCGGTTAGAATGGACATTGAACACATTCATGAATACGCTGATTTTCAACGCATCGCGGTCGCGCCAAGGATCACGAACCGGTTCGATGGCAACAATGCGGCCATCGGCTGGTGAAAGCACGCTCTTGTCGTTACCGGGAATATCGCGCGGTGGGTCGCGAAAAAACTGGAGCACGAACAAAAAAACGAGCCAAAGCGGCAATGCCCAGCACCATCCCGCAAGTATCGATACCAGCAGGGCCGCGCCAAACGCTGCTCCGAGATACGGCCAACCTTCCCGTGCAATGATCGGATGCGGGTATTCAGTGTTCATGGTCATGCCTCATAAAACAAGGGCACAGCTGATAAGCCATGCCCTTTGTGTTTTTCTCTGAAACTGCTAGCTAGTTTTTGGTTTGATCGACCAGCTTGTTCTTCTTGATCCATGGCATCATGGCGCGCAGTTTTTCGCCGACTTGTTCGATCGGATGTTCAGCGGTGAGCCGGCGATGCGAGGTCATTTCCGGATAGTTGGTACGGCCTTCAAGAATGAAGCGCTTGGCATAGTTGCCGTTTTGAATATTTTCCAGCGCTTCGCGCATTGCCTTGCGCGCCTCTTCGCCGATGATTTTGGGGCCGGTGACGTATTCGCCAAATTCCGCGTTGTTGGAGATGGAGTAATTCATGTTGGCGATGCCGCCTTCAAAAATCAGGTCAACGATCAGCTTGACCTCATGCAGGCACTCGAAGTAAGCCATTTCCGGTGCATAGCCGGCATCGGTCAGCGTTTCGTAACCGGCCTTGATCAGTTCCACCAGACCACCGCACAGCACAGCCTGTTCGCCGAACAGATCGGTCTCGGTTTCCTCACGGAAATTGGTCTCGATCACGCCGCCCTTGGTACCACCGTTGGCGGCGGCATATGAAAGCGCAAGATCCTTGGCCTTGCCCGACTTGTCCTGATAGATGGCGATCAGCGAGGGAACGCCACCGCCGCGCAGATATTCTGAACGAACCGTATGGCCGGGCCCTTTGGGGGCGATCATGATGACATCGAGGTCATCGCGTGGGATGACCTGATTGTAATGAATGTTAAAACCGTGCGCGAAAGCCAACACCGCACCTTTCTTCAGATTAGGCTCAACATCGTCGTAATACACGGCAGGGATGTTTTCGTCAGGCAGCAGGATCATGATTACATCGGCGCCCTTGACTGCCTTGTCAACCTCCTCGACCTTGAGCCCGGCGCCTGTAGCTTTCTTCCACGATGCACCGCCCTTGCGCAGGCCGACCGTCACCTTGACTCCGGAATCCCTGAGATTCTGGGCATGGGCATGGCCTTGCGAACCATAACCTACGATAGTGACCTTCTTACCCTTGATCAGGGAGAGGTCGGCGTCCTTGTCGTAATAAACCTTCATGACTACCCTTTCAACAATCAGATTTTAAGAATGCGGTCGCCGCGCCCGATACCACTGACGCCGGTACGCACTGTTTCCAGAATCAATACTTTGTCGATGGCTTCGATAAAAGCGTCCAACTTGGCCGAATTACCGGTGAGCTCAATCACATAAGCGGAGTCAGTAACGTCAATGATGCGGCCGCGAAAAATATCGGAGATGCGCTTCATCTCCTCGCGGTCCTTGCCGGTGGCGCGCACCTTTACCAGCATCAATTCGCGCTCGATATGCGAAGCCTCGGACAAGTCGGCCACCTTGACCACATCCACCAGCTTGTTGAGCTGCTTGGTGATCTGCTCGACGACCTCGTCGGAACCGCTGGTAACGATCGTCATCCGCGACATCGATGGGTCCTCGGTTGGCGCCACCGTCAATGACTCGATGTTGTAGCCACGGGCAGAAAACAGACCTGACACCCTGGAAAGAGCACCGGCTTCGTTTTCGAGAAGAATGGAGATGATGTGTCGCATGTCCTCTATCGCCTCACAGGTCTTCGACTTCGGCCAGAATCATTTCCGACAGGCCCTTGCCAGCGGCAATCATCGGATACACGTTGGCAGTCTGGTCGGTAATGAAGTCCATGAAGACAAGGTCGTTCTTGTGCTTGGTGAACGCCTCGCGCAGCGCCGGTTCAACATCGGCCGGACGGTCGATGCGCATTCCGACATGGCCGTAGGCTTCCGCCAGCTTGACGAAGTCGGGCAACGAATCAAGATAGGATTCGGAGTGACGATCGCCGTGGAACATCTCCTGCCACTGGCGCACCATGCCGAGATAGCGGTTGTTGAGATTGACGATCTTGATAGGCAAGTTGTATTGCTTGCAGGTCGACAGTTCCTGAATACACATCTGGATCGACGCTTCGCCGGTTACACAGGCAACGGTGGCCTTTGGATTGGCAAAACGCACACCCATGGCGTAAGGCAGACCAACGCCCATGGTTCCCAAACCACCTGAGTTGATCCAGCGTCGCGGTTTGTCAAACTTGTAGAACTGGGCGGCGAACATCTGATGCTGCCCTACATCCGACGTAACAAACGCGTCTCCACCTGTGACTTCGTAAAGTTTCTCGACCACGTACTGGGGCATGATCAAGTCTTTGCTTTGTGTGTACTTGAGACTGTCCTTGCCGCGCCATTCGTCGATCTGCTTCCACCATGACGCCAATGCCTTGGCATCGGGCTTGGTCGTGTCCGCTTCGAGTTGCTTGATCATATCCTCAAGCACATTGGGAACGCTGCCGACGATGGGCACATCTACCCGGACCCGCTTTGAAATCGACGACGGATCAATATCGATGTGAATGATCTTGCGTGCGTTTTGCGCAAAGTGCTCGGGGTTACCAATCACGCGATCGTCGAACCGGGCGCCGACAGCAAGCAGCACATCGCAATTCTGCATCGCCATGTTGGCTTCGAAGGTTCCATGCATGCCAAGCATGCCCAAATTCTGGCGGTCGGGCGCCGGATAGGCACCCAGCCCCATCAGCGTTTGGGTAATCGGAAAGCCCAGCTTGCGCGTCAGCTTGATCAACTGCTGGTCGGCATCAGACAATATCGTACCGCCGCCGGAGTAGATCATGGGGCGCTTGGCTTCCAGAAGCAGTTGCACGGCCTTTTTGATCTGCCCGGAGTGACCCTTGACTACCGGGTTATAGGAGCGGATCGAGACGGTTTTAGGATAGTGAAATTCGCATAGCTGAGCCGAGACATCCTTCGGAATGTCCACCAGCACAGGTCCGGGACGTCCCGTATTCGCCAGATAGAAGGCTTTCTTGATCGTCTCCGCCAGATCCTTCACGTCCCTGACCAGGAAGTTGTGCTTCACGCACGGACGGGTAATACCGACGGTATCGCATTCCTGAAACGCATCCAGTCCGATCGCAGCCGTCGGCACCTGCCCAGTGATCACCACCAGCGGGATGGAATCCATATGCGCGGTGGCTATACCGGTTACGGCATTGGTGACGCCCGGACCCGACGTGACCAGGCAAACGCCTACCCTGTTGGATGAGCGCGAAAACGCATCGGCCGCATGTACTGCTGCCTGTTCATGGCGTACCAGAACATGTTTGATTGTGTCCTGCTTGAACAACGCGTCATAGATATGCAGCACCGCACCGCCAGGATAGCCGAACACATATTCGACCTTTTCTTCCTGAAGGCATCTGACTAGAATCTCCGCTCCCGTCAATTGCATCGTGTCACCACCATTTGGATCCAAAGTTTTCTAAAATCGCTGGAAAACCCAAAACCTTAGCGTCTCGCTCAGGATTGGTCAAGGGTTTTTCGGTATCCTGCGCTTCCATCCTGCGCACTATCTCTCGCTGAAAGTCGACTTTGGCTACCCGTACCGAACTTTCGAGCTTTCTGCAAGGCGTTGAACGCAGGGCCTTCAAACAGGCCATGTTCGCCGTCCGTGTGGAAGAGACAGCCCTGGACATCGTCCAGGATGCGATGCTCAAACTTTCGGAAAAATACAGCGACAAACCGCCACAAGAATTTCCGATGCTGTTTCAGCGAATCTTGCAAAACACCATCCGGGATTACTACCGCCGGCAAAAGGTTCGTTCGTTATGGACGACACTTCTGTCATCATTGACCTCTGGCGACGACGACGAATCCGACCCGCTGGAGACGCTGCAGGCGCATAACACCATCAACCCCGCCGACACCCCGCACGGGCGCCTTGAACAGTCTCAAGTCCTTGCTGTCATTGGAAAAGAAATCGAGAAGCTGCCACCACGTCAACGCGAAGCGTTCCTGATGCGTTACTGGGAAGACATGGATATCGCCGAGACTGCCTTGGCCATGGGGTGCTCGGAAGGCAGTGTCAAGACCCACTGTTCTCGCGCAACGCATGCCTTGGCAACATCGTTGAAAGCAAAAGGTATCGAACTATGAACGACCAGGAATATCGGTTCTCCTCGAAGATCCGGCGAATACTCGATCAGGATTGTGAAGACCTTGAACCCCGGCTTGCAACCCGCTTGCATGACATTCGTCAGCAGGCTGTTGCTCGTCATCAAGTCAGCAGCCTGCGTCTGGCGGGCAATTTCGGGCCATTCACGACAAATTTGTTGTGGTCGCACGCCCGCTCCGCGCTTGCAATTACTGCGCTGATGCTGGGCATGATCGGCACCTACTACTGGAACACTTATGAAGATGCAGATGACTATGCGGAAATCGACAGCGCCCTGCTGGCCGATGACCTCCCTGTCGCTGCCTACACGGATCAGGGTTTTCACGCATGGCTCGATCGCTCTTCATCTTCATCACAGTAGCGCTGCTGCTGATATCACGCTCCTACGCCGGAGTACCCACTGCCCAGCCAACGTGGTCTGAGTTGAACCCGCAGCAGCAGCAAGCGCTCGCGCCGCTTTCTGGCGAATGGGGTGCGATGGAAAACTTCCGTCGCAAGAAGTGGCTCGTTATTGCAGATCACTATCCGACCATGAAGCCGGAAGAACAGCAGCGCGTGCAGCGGAACATGAAAGACTGGGCGGCTCTGACCCCTGAAGAACGACGCGTTGCCCGTGAAAAATACATG
This sequence comes from Sterolibacteriaceae bacterium, assembly GCA_025360425.1. Taxonomy (GTDB): domain Bacteria; phylum Pseudomonadota; class Gammaproteobacteria; order Burkholderiales; family Rhodocyclaceae; genus JANYCD01. Next base: position 24,511 of record JANYCD010000077.1, on the reverse strand, counting down.
GCACTGCGACGTGCTCCGCCCGAAAAGCGCGAGGCCGTCAAACAAAAATGGCAGGAGTACGACAAGCTTTCCGATGGCGAAAAGCTCAAGCTGAAACAGGCTGCACGCAAGCGCAAGATCACCGACCCAGCCAGCAAATCACGGCCGTTGCCCCTTCAGCCGAAGCCCGTCACTCCGATCAGTCCCGCGCCAAATACACTTGCCGCGCCAGCAACGCCATAGCAGCGCGTGAATAGTGTTCTCCCCGGCATTCGTCGCAGACTTGCCAGCATGCTGTATGAAGCATTGCTGCAAATTGGCGTATTAGCGGCAACATTTCTGTTGCCCTACCTACCACTCGCGGTCATCTGGCATATCGTTCTGCCGGGTCCGATATTGTTCGCACATGTATTTGCAGTTCTGGCGCTTTACTTCCTCTGGTACTGGCGCCATGGTGGGCAAACGCTGGCCATGCAGACATGGAAACTGAAGCTGGTATCAGTAGATGGATCAGCGCCAGCCTGTAACCAGCTCTGGCTGCGTTATTTGCTTACGTGGCCGAGTCTGCTGCTTTACGGAGTGGGCCTGATCTGGGCAATTTTCGACCGCGACAGTCAATTCCTGCACGACCGCCTGGCCGGTACCCGTATCATTTCGGTCTAATCAACGCCGCTCAACCCACCACAGCATTCCCGCCGCGCCCGCCAGGAACATTGCGCTCGGCGTGATCGCCGACCAGAACGGCGTCCAGCTGTTGATGACGCCAAGATTCGAAAACAAGCTGTTCAGCAGGTGGAAACCAATGCCGAGCATGATGCCGGTGAATACCTTGACACTGGTCGAACCCATGCGACTTTGCAAATAGGCAAATGGCAGGGCCAAAATCATCATCACCAGCGCGGAGAGTGGATAAATGAGTTTTTTCCAGACGGCGATCACGTAACGGTCGGTTTTTTGCTGATTATCCGACAGATGCCGAACGTACAGGTAAAGGTTGATCAACGACATTTTCTCCGGGACGACCAGCATCACCGAGAGCAGGTCGGGCGTCAGCGAAGATTTCCATGTCATCTCCGGCAAATTTTCAACCCGCGCGTGCGTGCCGTCGAACACTGTTCGCACTACCGAAACCAGGTGCCACGCCTCGCGCGACGTATAGTCCCCGCGTTCCGCTTCAGTGATGGAATGCAGGCGGTACTGATCGTCAAACTCATAGAAACGAATACCACGAAGAGTGGCGTCGGGCTCGACATTGCGAACATTAACAAACGAATGCTCATCCTTGACCCAAAGGCCCGAGCGAAACTCCTGCGCCACCATCGAACTCATGGCCCGCAACCGCAACTCCTGCGCCGTCTTCTCGGCCGGAGGGGCAACATATTCACCGATCAGAAAAGTCACCACCACAAAAACCATTCCCAGCTTGGAAAGTGTTTTCAACAGATCCCCGGTGGACAATCCCGATGTGCGCAGCACAGTGATCTCTGAATGGCGTGCCAGCAGGGTCAGCGCATAAAGCGTTCCGATCAGGACGGCAATCGGAATCAATTCATAGACTCGCCCCGGCATGGTGAGCAGAATGTAAAGCGCCGCGTGGTAAAGCTCATAACCCCCGCGTCCGAGATTCTGAATCTCGCCGATCAGGTCAAAGAAGGCAAACAGCATCAGGAAGGCAAACAACACCAAAGCGGTCGCCGAATAGATTTCCCGCGCCAGATAGCGCTCGTATATCTTCAGCGCCACAGACGACTCCATGAAAACACGCCGAGACGGCGCCAAAACAGCAACAGCAGAATCACAAACATCAAGACATGAACCGCCCAAATTCCCACTTCAAAGGGAATCCGTTGCTGCCTGACCCAGGCCTGGCTGACGCTGATCATGTTGCTGTAAATCATGAAGGTGAGAATGGCGAATATCAGGTTGTTGGCCCGCCCCGCACGCGGGTTGACGAAAGACAGCGGAATTGCCAGCAACGCGAGGTTGATGGCGGCAATGGGAATCCCGAGTCGCCACACGATCTCCCCCAGATTCTCCGGTTTGGGGTCTCGTACCAGTTCCCACAGCGGCATGTTGTTCGGGCTCTCGCTGATGCCGCGCAGTTCGGCCACTTCGATGCGCACCGCGTAGCGTTGGAACTCCATGACCCGGTATTCCGCCGAACCGGGAATACCCTCGTAGCGTCGCCCGTTTTCCATCACCAGAAAACGATCCCCATTCGGCATCGATTCGGTATGCCCCTGGGCCGCGGCCATCACCCCCAGTCTGCCGTTTTGCATGGAACTGATAAAAATGTTGCGAACCCGTCCTTCATCACCAACGGCTCCTTCAACAAAAAACACGCGATCCGATCCGGCGGACTCGTTGAACGCTCCGGGAGTGACCCGCGAAACGTCATCACGCTTGTCCATGTGTTGACGAAACTCGGCGCTTTTCATCAACGCCCACGGCGACAAAAACAAGGACAGCACTGTTATTGCAATGACCAGCGGCAACGCGAACTTCATCACCGGCTTGACCCATGCCGTCAATGGCAGGCCAGCGGCAAACCAGACCACCATCTCCGAGTCACGGTACGACCGCGACAGCGTCATCAGAATGGAGACGAACAACGTCAGCGACAAGATGATGGGCAGGTAATTCAGGGCGCTGAAACCAAGCAAGGCGACAACCGCCTCGGAGGCCAATTTGCCACCCGCCGCTTCACCCAGCAAACGAATCAGCTGCGTGGTCAGCAGAATGGCGAAAAGCGCGACAAACAGCGCCATGGCCAATTGGGAAAACTCCCTTAACAAGGCGCGCTGGAAGATCATCTATGTTTTGACTTTTGGCAAAAATAAGGGAGATAATCGTCCGGAGTTCTTGGACCCCTGAAACGAATACTTTCCCAGCGACACAATGAGGAGTGGTGAGTGGAATTTAGCATAAAGAGTGGCAGCCCGGAAAAGCAGCGCAGCGCCTGCATCGTCGTTGGCGTATTTCAACCACGCAAACTCTCCGAATCGGCCGAGGTCATCGACCAATCGGCGAAACAGTATCTGAGTGACCTTGTGCGTCGCGGCGACATGGAAGGCAAAGCTGGCTCTACCCTCCTTTTGCACAATGTTCCGGGCACTCTTTCCGATCGCGTTTTGCTGGTCGGTCTGGGCAAGGAAAAGGAGTTTCGCGAAAAGGAGTACCGCAACGCCATTGCCACTGCGGTACGCACTCTCAATGAAACCGGGGGATTCGACGGCACGATCTTCCTCACCGAACTTCCAGTCAAGAAGCGCGATGTCACCTGGCGCATCCGCCAGGCCACCATCATTGCTCTGGAAACACTGTATCGCTTCGATCAACTCAAATCGAAAAAGGAAGATGTTCGCCGTCCGTTGCGCAAGCTGACTTTCTGTGTCGCTCGCCGCTCCGAGTTGCCTGCCGCCGAACTGGCTCTCGCTGAAGGTCAGGCCATCGCGGATGGGCAAAAGTTGATGAAGGATCTCGCCAACCTGCCCGGTAATTACTGCACGCCGACCTATCTGGCCGAACAGGCGCAAGTCCTGGCCAAGGAATTCGGCCTTGGTATTGAAGTTCTTGAACGCGCAGATATGGAAAAGCTGGGCATGAACACTTTGCTCGCTGTGGCCCAGGGCTCGCGCCAGCCGCCCAAGTTCATCGTGCTCAAGTACCAGGGTGGCAAGCCCGACGCGAAACCCATCGTGCTGGTCGGCAAGGGCGTCACCTTCGATACCGGCGGCATTTCGCTCAAGCCACCGTCAGAAATGGACGAGATGAAGTACGACATGTCTGGTGCCGCCAGCGTATTCGGCACACTGAAGGCCACCGCGTTGATGAAGCTGCCACTCAATGTTATCGGCGTGGTGCCGACAACCGAGAACATGCCCGGCGGCGGCGCCATCAAACCGGGCGATGTCGTTACCTCGATGTCCGGACAAACTGTCGAAATTCTCAATACCGATGCGGAAGGACGATTGATCTTGTGCGATGCGTTGACCTACGTAGAGCGCTTTTCGCCCGATTGTGTGGTCGATATCGCAACGTTGACCGGCGCCTGCGTTGTCGCGCTGGGCAGCGTCGTTTCCGGCCTCTTCGCCAACAATGACGGTCTGGCGCGGGAACTGCTGGACGCCGGCCAGAATGCCTATGATCGGGCCTGGCAGTTACCACTGTGGGACGACTACCAAGAGCAGTTGAAAAGTAATTTCGCCGACATGGCAAATATCGGTACACGCATGGGCGGTGCGATCACTGCGGCCTGCTTCCTCGCTCGTTATACGAGCAAGTTCGAGTGGGCGCATCTGGACGTCGCCGGCACCGCCTATCGCGGCGGCGAGAAAAAAGGCTCAACCGGCCGACCAGTGCCATTGCTGACTCATTTCCTGTTAGGTAGAACCGAAGCAGTGCAACGCGAAGCCAAAAAATCCCGCAACCAAAAGAAGAAGGCATGACGCGAATTTTCTTCTTTCACGGCGCTGCCGACCGGGTGCAACTGGCGGCAGAGTGGTTGGGGAAAATTTGTTTGGCCAAACAGCAGGCCACGGCATTTGCACCCCAGCGCGACGTCGCCGATCGCCTTGACCGGCTGTTGTGGCTGCAACCAGCCACCGGATTTCTGCCCCACTGCCGCGCAGATTCGCCATTGGCGACAGATACTCCGATCCTGATTGCCGAACGTCTTGATTCACTGGTACGGGATCAGCGCCTGCTTAACCTTAGCAACGAGGTCCCTGCTGAATTTTCTCGTTTCGAAGAATTGGTGGAGATTGTCAGTACCGATGAGTCCGACAAAATCCACGCACGTGATCGCTACCGTTTCTATCGCGAGCGAGGCTACGAGTTACATAACCGGGATGTATCCGGAGGCATCTGAATTGAGCGAACGCGACGTCATTAACCAGGTCGATGCACTGATCAACCGCCACCGGGCGCTGCCCGCCGGACAGATGCAGGGCGACGAGGATATCCCCGTGCTGACCGAGGTGGTCGATTTACAGACAGGAAACATTGCGGAATCTGCGGAATCCGCACCGGATATCCAGGCAGAGATGCGCGCCGCGCTCGCCCGCGAACTGGAAGCATGGCTCGACGAAAAATTGCCCGAAGCCGTGCTGCGTGTACTTGATGGTCTCTCCGACCAAATGATCAGCCAGGTTGCGGCCCAGGCCCGCCTCGAACTTCTGCCCCGACTCAAGAGCACGCTGGAATCAGGCTCCAAATCGGAGTAAGTGCTCCGGTATAATTCGCGGCTTTCCGCGAATCCTCGCGCTTCCCGCATCCCCCATGGAACTCGCCAAAAGCTTCGAGCCCGCCGACGTTGAGCGGCACTGGTATCCCGTCTGGGAATCGCGCGGCTATTTCGCCGCCGGTACCGACGCATCAAAACCGGACAATTTCTGCATCCTGCTGCCGCCGCCCAACGTAACGGGCACGCTGCACATGGGCCATGGCTTCAACCAGACGCTGATGGACGCGCTGACGCGCTATCACCGCATGCGCGGCGACAACACGCTGTGGCAACCCGGCACCGACCACGCCGGCATCGCCACGCAGATCGTGGTGGAACGCCAACTCGATGCACAAGGCGTTTCCCGCCACGATCTCGGCCGCGAAAAATTCCTCGAAAAAGTGTGGGAGTGGAAAGAACACTCCGGTTCCACCATCACGCGTCAGATGCGTCGCCTCGGTTCCTCCTGCGACTGGACGCGGGAACGCTTCACCATGGACGCGGGGCTGTCGACGACCGTCACCGAAACCTTCGTCCGTCTCTACAACGAAGGGTTGATCTATCGCGGCAAACGCCTGGTGAACTGGGACCCGGTGCTGGGCACGGCGGTTTCGGACCTGGAAGTGGTGACCACCGAGGAAGATGGCTTCATGTGGCACATTCGCTATCCGCTAGCGGACGGCAGCGGACATTTGACAGTGGCGACCACGCGGCCGGAAACCATGCTGGGCGACGTCGCGGTAATGGTGCATCCAGAGGACGAGCGCTACCAGCATCTGATTGGCAAGAACGTCATCCTTCCGCTTTGCAACCGCGAAATTCCGATCATTGCTGACGACTACGTTGATAAAGAGTTTGGTACTGGCGTTGTCAAAGTGACGCCAGCGCATGACTTCAATGACTATACGGTCGGACAACGGCACAACTTGAAACCAATCAATATTCTCAGACTGGATGGCAGAATTATTGATAATCGAATGCCGGCCGGCGGAGAGCGTGTGTTCGATTTTGTAGCCGAACGTCCGGAGTGCGGCAAGGTAGGTACATTTGGTAATCAGTCACTCGCTGACGACCTGGGGATTCCGGAAAGCTATCAAGACAAAGACCGTTTTGAAGCGCGTAAATTGATCGTCGCCGACCTCGAAGCTTCTGGCTTGCTCGATAGCGTCAAGCCACACAAACTCACTGTGCCACGCGGCGACCGCACCGGCGTAGTGATCGAACCCATGCTCACCGACCAGTGGTTTGTTGCCATGAGCAAGCCCAGCACCAACGGCAAATCCATCGCAGCGGAAGCACTTGAAATCGTGGCCTCAGGCGAGATCAAGTTCGTGCCCGAGAACTGGGTGAATACCTACAATCAGTGGCTCAACAACATTCAGGACTGGTGCATTTCGCGTCAACTCTGGTGGGGCCACCAAATCCCGGCCTGGTACTCCGACGATGGTCGCTTCTATGTCGCACATGACGACATAGAAGCAAAAGCACTTGCTGCAAAAGATGGCTATACAGGCCACCTCAAGCGCGACGACGACGTGCTCGACACCTGGTATTCCTCTGCGTTGTGGCCCTTCTCTACTCTCGACTGGACACCGGAATATCCCGCCAAATCGAATACCGAACTCGACCTCTACCTCCCTTCGACGGTACTGGTCACCGGCTTCGACATCATCTTTTTCTGGGTCGCGCGCATGGTGATGATGACCAAGCACATCACCGGGAAAATTCCGTTCAAACACGTCTATATCCACGGCCTGATCCGCGATGCGGAAGGCCAGAAAATGAGCAAGTCGAAGGGCAACGTGCTCGATCCGATTGATCTGATCGATGGCATTTCGCTTGACGAGCTGGTCAAGAAGCGCACTACCGGATTGATGGATCCACGGCAGGCGCCGAAGATCGAAAAGCGTACCCGGCGCGAATTCCCCGATGGCATTCCCTGCTTCGGCACCGATGCGCTGCGCTTCACCTTCGCATCGCTGGCCAGCCCGGGACGCGACATCAAGTTCGACATGAACCGCTGTGAGGGCTATCGCAATTTCTGCAACAAGCTGTGGAACGCCACACGCTTCGTCCTGATGAATTGCGAAGGCAAGGACTGCGGCATAGCGTCACACGGCGCCGACGCCTGCAATGGCGCCTCCCTCGACTTCTCGCCGGTGGATCGCTGGATCGTGAGCCTTTTGCAAAAGACCGAGGCTGAAGTCGACAAGCATTACGCCGACTATCGCTTTGACCTGCTGGCCAAGGCGATTTATGAATTCGTTTGGGACGAGTATTGCGACTGGTATGTCGAGCTGGCAAAAGTTCAACTCCAGACCGGCACAGACGCACAACAACGCGCCACCCGCCGCACCCTGCTGCGCGTGCTGGAGACGGTACTACGCTTGGCCCATCCGCTGATCCCCTTCATCACTGAGGAACTATGGCAGACCGTCGCACCACTGGCAGGGAGAGCCAAGGGAGATGGCGGTGAATCCATCATGACCCAGGCCTACCCCAAGGCTGACCTGTCGCGTTGCGATGAAAAGGCTGAAACCTGGGTAGCCATGCTGAAGCAGATGATCAACGCCTGCCGCAGCCTTCGTGGCGAGATGAGCATTTCACCGGCGCTAAAGGTACCGCTCATCGCTGCGGGCGATGCCGAAGCAATCAAGATATACGCACCTTATCTTGCTGCGCTGGCCAAACTTTCGGAAGTCACTGCTACCGGAGAAAACCTGCCGGAGTCCGATGCACCGGTCCAGATCGCCGGTGAGTATCGTCTGATGCTGACGATCGAAATCGACGTTGCTGCGGAAAAACTGCGGCTTGCAAAGGAGATCGCACGCGTCGAAGGAGAGATCGTCAAGGCCCAGAAGAAACTTGCGATGCCAAGTTTTGTGGAACGCGCACCAGCAGAGGTGGTGGCTCAGGAACAGGAACGCTTGAATGCCTTCGGAGCCCTGGGTGACAAACTCAATTCACAACTGACCCGGCTGGGATAGAACGCTTACTTGCGTTTCAGGGCGAATTCGAATTCTTTGTCGTTCTGCGTGCTCGACAAAAGTTCGTGGCCAGTCTGCCGGGAAAAAGCCTGAAAATCCTTGTGCGAGCCCGGGTCGGTGGTAAAAATGCGCAGCACGTCGCCCGACTTCATTTCGTTCAGGAGTTTCTTGGCGCGCAGAATTGGCAGCGGGCATTTAAGGCCGCGCGCATCAAGTTCACGGGTGAAGTTCACTTTTTCGCTCCTGGAGGTCGGTTGATGCAATTATAGCGAGCAGCAAGTTCATCGTCGTTCGGATTTCAATTCCTCTGCTTGAACTGCCATGAGTTCGCGCAAACGGGCGTCAACTTGGGAGTGCTCGTAAAAATCACCATCGGGTGCCTTTTGGGCAAGATGCAGTTGCTCGATCGCAGAAGGCAACTGCCCCTCTCCGACATAGGCCTCTGCCTGGGCACGATGCTGCGCAAGAATTCGACCCAATTGCGCATAGGCTTTTGCCTGTAGCGCATGCATTCTGGCATCCGCCGGGTTGCTCTGCAGGTCGCTGATTGTCGCTTGGAGTGCATCGCTGGCCAGCTTGCTGTCCAGCTGCGTTTCGACCAGAGCGTAGGTAATGGCACGCTGATGGGGATAGCTGGTGTGTGCGACTTTCAATAGTCTGTTCGCCTCACTGGCGTTACCGAGCCTGAACTGAATTTCGGCAGCCGCTGTTTCGAACATGGGCGACGCCAGCTTCAACCGACGCAGGGCCTGCATCTCCCTGTCCGCCGCCGCATAGTTTCTCGCGCGCATTTGCGCTTGAACCAAACCATAACGGGTTGGCGCTTCAGAGGAAAACTTGCCTTCCTTCAATTGGGTCTCGAAATCGGTTACCGCATCCTGCGGTGCCCCCTCTTGCGAGCGTAATTTGGCACGAATCAGCAGAAAGTCCAGGGAATCCGCCACCTGCCTGTAGGGCCGTGACTGGATGCGATTTTCCATGTCGGCGATGCGTTCGGTGGTCAGCGGGTGAGTGCGCAGGTAGGCAGGAGCACTGTTGTCGTAGAGACGACCATATTTGTCCAGTCGCTGGAAAAAACTTCCCATGGCGCGGACATCAAATCCGGCGCGTTCAAGACGTTGCATTCCCAGCCGATCCGCTTCACGCTCAAAATCGCGGGAGTAATTGAGCTGAGTCTGAACCCCCGCTGCCTGGCCACCGATCAGGGCGCCCTGGGCCAGATCGGAGTTGCTACGCGTAGCAAGAAGTGCCACTGCGAGCGACAGCAGGGTAATCATCTGCGCCTGACTCTGCGTATTGATTTGTCGCGCCAGATGATGTTGTGTGACGTGTGCGCTTTCGTGCGCAAGGACGCTGGCCAATTCCGACTCAGACTGGGTAGCGACAATCAGCCCGGTATGCACGCCGATAAAGCCGCCGGGCATGGCAAAGGCATTCAGCGTCGGATCGCGCAAGACAAAGGTTGATGTTTCCTGTCCCGGATCGTCACTGGCCGCGATCAGCCGATGCGTCAGGCGATCGAGGTAATCGGTCAGCTCGGGGTCATCGAGATAACTGGGTTCCTTGGCGCGAATTTCCTGCATCGCCTTTTCGCCGATGCGGCGTTCCATCTGCGGCGACAAGTCGGCGCGAGCGGACTCTCCCAGATCGGGCAAGCCGTCGGCCCATACAGGTGGAATGGCCGGAAAGAGTGCCAATAGCAGGATAGTCAGGATTTTCTTCACAGTGAATATGATAACGTTTTCCGCGTCTGGTTCCGCTCCGGAAACAAGCTCAGATTTTAGTCGTAGTGTTACATTGCGTAACGGACTTCTCCACAAGCTATTCGTCGATAACGAATCATGACTGACAAACTGACCCATTTCGATGCTGCCGGCCAGGCGCATATGGTTGATGTCGGCGAAAAAGCCGAAAGTCGCCGCATCGCCTGCGCCGAGGGAAGCATTTTCATGCTGGCGGCCACATTTGAAGCGATCCGGGCTGGCACCTCAAAGAAAGGCGATGTGCTCGGTATCGCCCGCCTCGCCGCGATTCAGGCTACCAAACGCACCAGCGAGCTAATCCCGTTATGCCATCCCATCGCTCTGACACATGTAGTCGTCGATTTTGATTCCGACCCAGAACATTGCAAAATTACCTGCCGGGTCACAACGGAAACCGTAGGGCGTACCGGTGTCGAGATGGAAGCACTGACCGGAGTCAGCATCGCACTTCTGACCATTTACGACATGTGCAAGGCCATGGATCGTGGCATGCATATTGAAGGAACCCATCTTCTGGAAAAAGATGGCGGTAAATCCGGCCACTGGCTTGCCGAGAGAGCACCACCCTCGTTTTAAAATCAGGCATGGAACTGATACTTTGGCGTCACGCCGAAGCTGAGGATACTCATCCCGGCATCAGTGACCATGAACGCAGGCTTACCCCTCACGGCGAAAAACAGGCCAGAAAAATGGCGACATGGTTGCGCGAGCAACTTCCCGAGAAAACCCGCATTCTGGTCAGTCCGGCGCAGAGAACCATTCAGACGGCCAATGCCCTCAAGCTGAATTACAAAATCGAACCTGCTATCGGCACTAGCGCTGCACCCACTGACCTACTTGGCGCCGCCGGCTGGCCTGATGGCGAAGATGCGGTACTGCTGGTAGGGCATCAGCCGACCTTGGGACAAGTCGCGGCTGCATTGATGACAGGTGCGGAAATGGACTGGTCGGTGAAGAAAGGCGCGGTATGGTGGTTGTCGGGACGGATTCGCATCGGAAAACCGCAAACGGTGATACGCAGGGTATTCAATCCGGATATGCTTTAGTTTTTTTGCCTCTTCCCTTGCAAACTCATCAACCCAACAATGCAGATGCAACACTGCGCCAATTCCTGCAGTACGCCTTGGTAGGCGGCACTGCCTTCGCAGTCGATTTTTCCGGACTGTACCTGTTGACCGAACAGGCCGGTTTTCACTATCTGGTATCAGCGACCATCGCTTTTCTTCTCGGTCTTGTAATCAACTATTTGCTTTGTATTGCTTGGGTCTTCGATGTTCGCATCATCAGCAATCGACTGCATGAATTCACCTTGTTTGGTTTCATCGGCATTGTCGGCTTGCTGCTCAATAATGCTCTGTTGTATGCATTGACGGAATGGCTGGGCTTGTATTACCTCATGTCCAAGGTTATCACCGCCGGCATTATTCTAATATTCAACTTCTCGCTACGGCGACGCGTACTGTTCAGCGCCCGACATTCTGCCTCGGAGCGGCAAGTAGATCTTGGCTAGAATCGGCATCTTCACTATCTCAAACTGACTCAATGAAAAAGGAAAAGCGCGTACTGATCGCCGGCGCAGGTCCCGCTGGATTAACCGCTGCCCTGGAACTGATACGCCGTTCCGATATCAAGCCCATCATCTTCGAAACGCTTGATGACGTCGGCGGCATCTCGCGCACCATCAACTACAAGGGCAACCGCATGGATATCGGCGGCCATCGCTTCTTTTCCAAGTCAGATTGGGTCATGGACTGGTGGCGCACCGTTCTTCCCATCGCGCCGGAGAAAACTGCCGATGGCCTCAGCCTCATTCCCGTCGAAGACCGGCACATGCTGATCCGGCCACGGCTTTCGCGCATCTATTTTCTGCGCAAATTTTTTGACTATCCGGTGTCCCTGTCCCTACGCACCATGACCAACCTCGGCCCATGGCGGCTCATCAAAATTGTTGTCGCCTTTGCATGGGCGAGCGTGTTCCAGCGCAAACCCGAACGCAATCTGGAGGACTTTTTTGTCAACCGTTTTGGGACTGAACTGTATCGCACCTTTTTCAAGGACTACACAGAAAAGGTATGGGGCGTGCCCTGTAGTGAAATCAGCCCCGACTGGGGCGCCCAGCGTATCAAGGGACTTTCTGTCATCGGTGCTATCAAACACGCTGTCGACAAACTGTTCAGCCATTTAGGCGCCGATGTCGGACAAAAAAACACTAACACTAGTCTGATCGAGCGCTTCATGTATCCCAAGTTTGGACCGGGTCAGATGTGGCAGGTGGTAGCCGAGGAAGTAAAAGCCCGCGGCGGCGAAATCCATCACGGGCATCGGGTCGTTAAAGTATCGCTCGATGCCAACAAGGTCACTTCCATTGAAACAGAAGATTGCGAAGGGAAACGGCACACCTGGATCGGCGACTGGTTTATCTCCACCATGGCAATTCGCGACCTGATGCAGGCGTGCGATCCACCGCCTCCCGCCGAAGCTGCCATTGTCGCCAACGGACTTTGCTACCGGGACTTCATTACCATGGGATTAATGGTCAAGAAACTGAAGCCCACGCGTGACGGTCGCGGCCCGACCAATATAGTGCCGGACACCTGGATATATATCCAGGAACCCGATGTGAAAATCGGTCGTTTGCAAATATTTAACAACTGGAGTCCGGCACTGGTCGCGGTAAAGGATGTAATTTGGATGGGGCTAGAATACTTTTGCCAAGAAGACGATGAACTCTGGTCGATGAGCGATCAGAATTTCGCCAGATTCGCCATCAACGAACTGGCCAAGATCGAACTCATTGATCCCGCCGATGCCATTGACTGGAATGTGGTGCGGGTTCCCAAGGCATACCCGGCCTATTTCGGCAGCTATGGTCAGTTCGGCACACTACGTGCCTACACAGATACGATTACCAATCTTTTTCTGATTGGACGCAATGGTATGCACCGCTACAACAACCAGGATCACTCCATGCTCACTGCGAAACTTGCCGTCGACGCGATACTTGTCGGCAGCCCGAACAAGTCCTCGCTGTGGGAGATCAATGTAGATGATGATTATCACGAGGAAAAAATCAGCAACTAGCAGGATATATTAATGCTTGCATGCCGGTCATCAGGGCCACGCTTTATCGGCGCGTGTTTCAGGGTGTTCCCAGTTAATTCGGTAATCGATCAAATATACATGCAATAGCAAAAATGCCGCGATGCCCATGACAGCCAACCACTTGATATTGACTGGCGTTGGATCCTGTTTCCCGTTCGCAAGCATCATTCCGAGTGGGATGGAAAAATAGACAAGGTGTTCAAGATGATAAGTCGACGCATCAAACTGCCCACTGACCAGAACAAATCCAATCATGGCTAATGCCCATGGAGCATGGGGGGAATATGAAGTGCGTATCAATCCACTTCCGAGAATAAACACGGAAAATAAAATCAATCCAACTACACCCCAGTCAGTGAGCAATTGCAAAAAAATATTGTGTGGATGAAAAATGGGCCCTATTTCGGACAAACCCAGCCGAATAAATCCATTTCCCCCCGCACCTGTAATCCATCGTTCATGTTCCAGTAGCGCCTTGATTGTATTACTCCACAGTGCGCCTCTTCCCGCAGATAATTCGTCGAGGGAGGAAGAATGCGCAGAGCGCATAAACATGCTCAATAGGCCCACCGAACCTGAGTCTCCCGGATCAAATAATAATGCTAGAGCAGTCGCAGCGAGCAGTTCTGTAACCAACAGCACCGGGACTTCTGCATTTGTTCGCAGTCGAATGGAAATTGCGCCTGCTGCAACCCAGCCTAATACCGGGGCTCGACTGCCTGACCACAACAACATCGCCAAGCCGATGACTCTGCTAATTCCAATAAATATTTTCTCGTATTTATCGGCATCACCTCGTCCGTTTAGAATCACTACGAAGAATCCCATAGTCATTCCGAAATGTCTTATGTTGCCGAATAATGGCGGGTGAGACCAATCAACGACACCATTTGCACTTTGCAAGTAATTGACGAGAATGAGGACAACGCTGAATGCTGCGGACAACCTGAAAATACGTGGTGTCATTGGCTGCAGCTTCACCAACTCTGATATCGACTTAATTAATAATGGAAAAATAAGCCAGTGAGCATCTCGTGCAAATGCTGGTAAAAAGTCGCCGGAGATTGCATCGACAAAAACAACCCAGCCAGCCCACAAGAGATACAAGATTAAGGACCGTCGTCCAACTTGAGCTTTTAAAATTATTACGGTAAATAATAAAATGGCCGCCAGTGCCAGGAACAGCGGACTCGACAATCCGTTGAACGTAAAGGCCTGAATGCTTACCCAACAGAAAATGACCAAGACGAATAGCGCGGCAAGAAGCACCCAGCCAACGGGCTCACCCGACCAAGCTTTTGATCCCTCATCGCGTTTGTTTACACTCACTGACTTCTTACCTGGTTCATCGAACCGCACCGATAGAAGTACATTGGGGCGTGTCGATAGTCATCCTGGACCACAATGGGTTTGAGCCCAGGCGCATATACAGGATTCCCGCTGACTACCCAGTCAAGAGCGGGATCTTCGCAGACATAGCGAATACCAGAACCAGTAAGTTGCACCGGTTCGTAGCCATGAAGGCTCTCGACGTTCCTTTCAAGGCTAACCATGCTGATTTGGTAGCGTGCAAATAATCCGTTTTCCGCCGAATTCCCGATCGGCCACGATTTGGCAATTGAAGCAATCGCCACTCTGCGTAGTCTTGAAGCCAGTTCACTGGTTTTTTCCTGCGAGAATACGATCCCGATAGCCTGAAGGGAGCTGGCATAACTCGCCGTACGTATCTCGAACAGTACACGATTGGAATTCCCCGGCCAGAGCACTACATCGCCCTTGTGAATAGGTAAAAGCAGCGCCTCCGACTGTGCGCCATATGAGGCAAAACTTTCCCATTCCCGCAACGCTGCCCCTCTGCGATCCCATCCCAAGGTCGCAATTGCCAGAGTGGGTATCAAAAGCAGTGTCATGGCGGTTCGGAGCAACGGCTGCGCAATGATGTGACACCATATGAGCGGGCCAAGCCCCAGGCCACCAAAGATCAAAATTCCTTTGAGTGCGTTGTCACCAGGTAGCCAATCGATGATCAGACTCTGGCTTTCGATATCCGCACTTCTGAAATAGGTCGGCGCGATTACCAGGACTAGTGCAATCGCCAACACGTTGACATAGGTACTGTAGGACCGAAAAAATTTTCGCCAGGTCGCAACAACTGCGGTTAACAAGCTTTCACGCAGCAAGAGCCAAGCTGAAAGAAGCAGAATCGCAGAGTGATCCGCGAACACGAAGAGCATGATCACCGCAATTACAGCCCCTACCTGAAAATCCCGCTCATCGAACAGCATTGCCCGTGCGATATCAATCAGTGCGAACATGCCAAGATAAATCGCCAGCCACATGACGCGCCATGTCTGGGCTTGAATGATGCCTTGGATTGGATAAAAATAACTGCACAGTAGCGCCAGCAGAAACCCGTAGCTCGCCACCAGCGCTGTCACCTCATACCAGCGTCGCATATGCGGGCTGCCGAAGCGGCCCCCAAGCAGCAAGGCAGCGATCCAGAATAGCGTAGCATTCAGTCGTATGTCTGCAAGCGAACCAACCAAGACATCACTGGATGTGTGCCTGACGACCTCGGCCCATTGTGCGTCCATCAGATGAAATGCGGCAGGCCCAGGCATCAGACTCGCCCCGAGCACCAATGCAGCGGCCACAGCCAGCAACCCGAGCAAAACCCGGTCACTCAACCGCACACCAACCATCAGTACCACGCCCCAAATGGCGAGGAGCGGATGAATCGCCATGGATAGCAGCGCCAAGATACCAGCGAGCATCCAGTTACGCTCCAGCGCAAATGCGATTGCGATCCCCATCATGGGGATCGCAATGACGCGGGCAGAAGTAAAATTTTCGTTCAGAACGAAGGTGGCATGATTTGGTGAGTAATTGAAAGAATAAATCGCCAAAGTTAGTACGATGTAAGCACGAACCCGCCAGTCATCAAACACCCGACTGGCCAACATCCATGAGGCTCCTATCCAGAGTACGGCGGCCATAGCCATCACAATCTGCGTCGCCAAGGATAGCCCGCACCAGCGGATCAGACTGCCGTATAGGGGAGAAAAGATGGTGAAATCGTCCTGCGACCCAAACATAAAAAATGGATCGTGTGCATAAGCTATGGGATCTAACCAGTGCAATGCCAATAAGGCATATATGCGGGCATCATGATAAGAAAATCCGACATAGGGATGATTCAGCACCCACAACACCACCGCCAGAAGCAGGGTGCAGAAAGTCGGCGCGAACAATCGCAGCCTGTTCAAGGATGCAGATATAGTTCCGAACATCAGCGAGATCTACTTGTTGGAATGCGTATGCCCATGTCCAGGACATCATCGTCAAAGCATGGTTGATCATCAGCGGGACAAGCCGGCCCTGGGCAATTGCGTCACCTGCCAATTATCGGTGCATGAATATACATGAGAAACACTTGGCTCGGTCCTAGGGAAATAAGCCATGGTCCGCCGGCCCCGAATTAAAAAAGTGCAATGGTATCCGCATCACATCAAACCATATCGGGATGCAACGCATACACTGTCTGAAAAGCAACACGTCGTCATTGTATTTAGACGGCATGGCACGAACTGGAGTGCATAACCATACAATTACCGTCGCCGTTGCCTGTGACGTAAATGCCAGTTCGAGCTGCTAAACTCGGCCACGTTTTCTTAAGTACTGACATGTTGAACAAGACAAAGCAGGCAAATGCCAGCCATGAATCTGGAACTAGAAAAAGCCTTAATTCCTGAGGCGCTTTCAGTGGCCTCGGAATATCTTCAAGCCGGTCGTTTAGCCGATGTGGAGCAAGTCTGCCATCGCGTACTGACGCTCGAATCAGACAATGCCGGCGCGCTGCACATTCTGGGTCTGACCGCGCATCAGGCCGGAAAGAATACAGTTGCAGTCGAACTTATCGAAAAAGCCATCGGCTTTCAGCCATCGAACCCGATTTTCCTGAACGACTTGGGCAAAATCTATCGCGTGCTGAATCGTCCCGGAGACGCAGAATTGCTTTGCCGCCGAGCATTGGCAGTCAAGCCCGACTACGCCGAAGCACACAGCCAGCTTGGTAATGCCTTGAGAGACTTGGGGCGATTGAAAGAAGCCGAAGAAAGCTATCGCCAAGCGCTGGTGTACAAACCGGACTACGCCGAAGCACACAGCAATCTCGGAAACGCATTGACAAACCTTGGCCAGCTCAATGAAGCCGTGGAAAGCTATCGTCGTGCAATTGCGCTCAAACCAGACTTTGCGGTAGCGCACTTCAATCTTGGTGGCGCATTGACTGAGCTCGAATCACTAACAGAAGCTGAGGCAAGCTATCGCCAGGCGCTGACGTACAAACCCGACTTCGCGGTGGCATTTAACAATCTCGGAAATACATTAAGGGATCTCGAACGATTGAACGAAGCCGTGGAGAGCTATCGCCAAGCGTTGGCTATCAAACCCGACTACGCCGAGGCGCACAGCAACCTGGGGGTGGCGTTAAACGATCTCGGACAGTTGGAGCAGGCAGAAGAAAGCTATCGCAAAGCTCTGGCATATGCGCCCGACTATGCCATTGCGCATAACAATCTCGGCAACGTATTGACCAGTCTTGGGCGGCTCGACGAAGCCGTAGAAAGTTTTCGTCAGGCCTTGGCATTCAAACCCGACTATACCAACCTCGGAAACGCTTTGAACGCACTTGGGCGACTGGACGAAGCTGCGGAAAGCTATCGCCAAGCGTTGGCTCTCAAACCTGACTATCCGGAAGCGCATAGCGCTTTTGTGTACCAATGCCAGCACTTGTGCGCATGGTCCGAGATAGAACATGAATTTGAATCTCTGCGCAGACATGTAGCTGAAAAGAAAACAGGGAAGATAACTCCATTTTCTTTTCTGACCATACCTGGCACCAGCGGCAGTGAACAACTTGCATGTGCCAGGCAGTTTGCCGAGAAAAGATACTCCACTTTTCTGTCCCGTCCTGCCCTTTGCGATACTGGCCCACACCGAGGTCATGGCAAGCTCCGTATCGGTTATCTGTCTGCCGACTACCATGAACATGCGACCAGTTATCTTTTGGCCGAGGTCATCGAATTGCATGATCGGAACCGGTTCAAGGTGTTGGCATATTCCTATGGACCCCATGATGAAAGTCCGATGCGTGAACGCATGCGCGCTGCCTTCGATGAGTTCCACGACATCAGCCATTTGTCCCACGAAATTGCCGCGCGGCAGATTCTTGACGACGAGATCGATATTCTGGTCGACCTGAAAGGTTATACCAAAGACACTCGCATGCAAATTGCCGCTCTGCGCCCTGCACCGGTGCAGGTCAGCTGGCTCGGTTATCCCGGGACACTTGGCCACCCGCGCTTAGTCGACTACCTGATTGGCGATCCCGTTGTCACCCCCATTGAGCATGCCAACCAATACAGCGAGATCTTGGCGTTGATGCCAAACTGCTACCAACCTAATGACAGGCGCCGCCCAATCGGAGCACAACCTTCGCGCAAAGATGCCGGCCTTCCCGACAAGGGCTTTGTTTTCTGTAGTTTCAACCAAAGCTATAAAATTACCCGGCCGATATTTGATCTCTGGTGCCAACTGCTTGTGGAACTGCCTGGTAGCGTGCTGTGGTTGCTCCAATCCAACCCCACCGCGCAGGACAATCTACGCAAGGAGGCTCAAGCTCATGGCATTAATGAAAATCACCTGATTTTTGCCCCCAAGCTGCCACTGTCCGAGCACCTTGCACGACTCCAACTCGCCGATCTGGCGCTTGATACATATCCGTACACGTCGCACACCACCGCCAGCGATGCACTCTGGGCCGGCGTTCCGTTGGTCACGCGAATTGGTGAAACTTTCGTCACTCGGGTCGCTGCGAGCCTGCTTCATGCCGCCGGCATGTCAGAGCTGGTTACCGATAGCGCAGATGCCTATCTGCGGCTAGCACTGAACCTTGCCCGCCAGCCCAAGCGGCTGGAGCAACTCAGGACGCAACTGATCGAGGGTCGACTCAGCAGTGCACTGTTCGATAGCAAGGGGTTTACGACTGACTTGGAGCGCCTGTACCAGCGCATGTGGGAAAATCACCTGGCAGGAAACAGAAACTCCATTCGTCTCCAATAGAAACTCCATGCGCGCTATTCTTTGCCAATGGCACGCATGAATGCGCTTTCGAGTGAAAGTGTGGGCCTGATCTCAATGATGGTGTGCCTCGCTACTCTCAATTCGTCAAGCTTCTGCCAGAGATCATCGCGCGTTACTTCTGTCGACCAGCGTTCCGCGAAATCGGATTTCGCGCCTGCAACGGGTGTTGCCCCCATGCTGCGTACCTGCACCAGGTCGGTCCCGCCGGCCAATTCTGCCGGCGACTGCACCGCTCGCAGCCGCCCCTTGTGAATCAGTCCGAAGCGATCAGCCAGACGTTCCACATCGTGCAATACATGTGATGTGAAAAACAGGGTTCCTCCGCCACGCTTGTATTCCGCCAGAATATCGACGACATCACGCCTGCCTACTGGGTCAAGGCCTGACAGTGGCTCATCAAGAATCAGCAATCGTGGTTGCAGACACAGGGCATGGGCGATGGCAACGCGTTGCGTCATGCCTTTGGAGAAGGAGCGAATTTGCCGCCTGGCGACCCCACCCAATTCCAGGCGCTCAAGCCATTTTAGGCAGTGCGCATGTGGATCATCAATCTTCAATCCGTGCAGGCTGATTCCCATCAACAGGATTTCCAGTGGGGTCAGGTAGTCGTAAAGATAAGGATTCTCCGGCACGTAACCCAGGCGGATGCGCGCTTGCGGTTGCCCTACCGGTGTGTCGAACAGATTGACCTTGCCGGCACTGGCTTGCAACACACCCGTCATGATCTTGATCGTGGTGCTTTTGCCGGCGCCGTTGGGGCCGATAAAACCAAAGGCTTCTCCTTCGGGGATCGAGAAGGACACGTCATCCACGGCCTTGATCGGAACTTTACGAAAACCGCGAAAGGTCTTGAACAGTCCTTCGACATGAATTGCATCACTCATTTTGGCCTCCTGTGCGGGGCGTTGAGAAGTATCGGTTGACCATCCTTGTCGACCACATAGCCGAAGCCAAAGGGGTCAACCGGTAACGCATGGACCAGTCCGGCGTTCACCAATTCCTGCAGTTCGCGCAAAGGCCGACCGGTATTGGAATGAAACTGAATAGCGGCTTCCCGCAAGGTTTCGAGAACACGCAAACGCTCAGCGCGCGTCTTCAGGTAACGCTTGAAGCCGCTTTCGTGCGACTGGTTGGCCATGCTTTCGACGACACTAATGGCAACACGGGGTTCATAGCCCTTCTCGAACCAGCGCGCGGCGACATTCTCAATGGCAAAACGATCATTCTGATCAGTCGCCCGTGGCGACGCTTTCAGTAGCCATTGTGCGGCGGAAACCGGATCTTTCTTGAAATAGTAGAGATTAAAAGCGTAATAGAAAATCGGTTGCCAATCGAAGGGACGCGCGGCGATCGCTCGCAACAATACGTCCTGTGCCGCATCGACTTCGCCATACCAGGGGAGAATCGCCGCGGCAATATAATAGTTGTCCTCATGAGCAGGATTTAGCCATGCAACGTCTTGCTGCACCCGTCCTTGTATCTTGAAGTTGTCGGCTTGCATCCGATCGGTAGAAGCCACGAGAGCACGAAAGCCGTCAATATTGGCCGCCAGATAGCGGTCGCCACCGGCAAGACCGACCTGGACGAAACGTGGCAAGGCCACTTGCATCTCCTGCACCACGCTGGTCCGTGGAATCCGATTGAGGTAATGCACCGACAACCCATACAGCAGCGCCGCAGTCATCGCGATGGCCACGCGTAATGCGTTCATGTCTGTGCGCTCATCGCTTTTTCAGCCGAAAGCAGGATCGGCGCCTTTCTTCCTGCACGATGGTCTTCCCACATCGCCATGAATAATCTCTCAATATCCCGGGTAAAGCGGCTGGTGTCAAACAAGGGACAAGTCAGTCTGTTATCAGCGAGACGGCGGCGGATCAATCCAAGTTCATCAGGATGCGTAGCCAGCCGCAAGGCCAGCGCAAAATACTCCTCATCGGAGGATGCGATCAGTTCAGGCAATCCTGCTGCAGAAACCAGGCTGGAAGAAACACGACTTGCGAATGTACCGCCCAGGCAGACAACCAGCGGCACTCCTGCCCACAGCGCATCACTTCCGGTGGTATGAGAACCATAGGGAAAAGTGTCAAGCGCAAGATCGGCGCACTGAAGCCGTCCGAGATGGTCCTCAAGAGAAGCGGCGTATGGGGCAAAAATCAGGCGCGCCGGGTCAATTCCACGCGCATGCGCTTCCCGTCGCAGATTTTCCCTCACCATTTCGGTAAGGCTCAGCAACCATAGGACGCTGCCTTCCACTTCCATCAACAGTTTGCACCAGATATTGAAGATCGCAGGATTGATCTTGTAACTCTGACTGAAAGAACAGAAGACGAATCCCGTATCCGGCAAGCCTGCCTCCAACCGTCCCGGCTTCACCCCGACAACACGTTTGCGGTCGTTGGGCTGCATTGAGTGTGGCATCAAGGCAAGAGTTTCCACGTAAAAATCAGCATGATCCAGAGGGGTCACGACCGGATCACCAATCAGGTAATCAGCCAAACGTGGGTGCCCCACTGAGCCAGGATAACCTAGCCAGCTCACTTGTATCGGAGCGGGCCGCAATGCAGTAATTTCCATCCGGGTATTGGTCGTCCACCCCATGAGATCGATCAGCACATCAATCCCGTCCTCATTGATCAGGCGCGCAGCGGCTTCGTGGGGCAGGTCACGGATATCGCGAAAAATATCCACGGCATCGGCTATCCGCGTCCGCATCGCGGTACCGTCGTCGCGCCCGATCGAATAAGCGAAAACCTCAAAGCAGTTCCGATCATGACATTCGAGAACTCCAACGAGCAGATGCGAGACAGGATGCTCCCTCAGATCAGCGGAAAGGTAACCGATTTTCAGGCGGGAACTGTTGGCCGCCCTTGTGACGCCTGTTTCCAAAATCGTTTTGCCGTGCAAGTAACGCGCTAGACAAGACTCGGCGTAGTCTTTGGCAAGGTGACGCTGTTGTTCGGCGCCGAATCCGTCAAAAGCGAGGTAAACGAATGGCGGCGCGGGAGAGTATGTGCCATTCGAGATCATCGTCGCCAGCCCGCCGAGGCGTGCGCTCAACGAATCCCACTGACAAAGATGCAGGCTGCATTGGATCAACTGTGTCAATACATAGCTGTCCTCGGGATGCAACGAGTTGAGCTCTTCATAGAGCGCATGCGCCTCATGGTACTTGCGCATATTGACCAGAACATTACCCAGATTCCCCACCGCTTCCTGATAGTAATCACCAGGATAAGACTCAATGGCCTTGCTTAGCGCGGCTAGGGCATCTTCGTATTTTTCCTGTTTAAGCAGTGTTGCACCCAGCGCATTCCACGCGGCATGATGATTCTGTTGTAGCGCAATGGCTTTGCGGCAGTAGTCCACGGCAGCCTCATGGCACCCAAGACGGAGCTGGGCGGTTCCGAGATTGGCAAGATTGTCCGCATCTCCAGGTGCAAATTCAATCGCCTTGTTGAAGCTGACAACGGCCCCATCGGGTCGGCCCAGTTCAATCAAAACAATCCCGAGATTGGCGTGGAGTTCAGCATCTGTCGGCGTCCCTGCAATCGCTTGTTCGAGCAATGGGAGCGCTTCAGCATGGCGTTTGCGGACGATCAAGCTCATCGCCAGAGCCTTCAGGCCAAACGGATGGGACGGAAAGCGCAACAAGATTTTACGAGCTGTCCGCTCAACTTCAATATGCTTCCCGGCATTGAGCCAGTGGGCGAGCGCGACGACTTCTTCATCCACGGGTTGAAGTGACATCCGCTTTTGTGGCGGCCGAGTTTTGTTTGAACGTTTTTCCATTCCCGAGCGTGAACGAAAGTCAGAGACAGCGACGATCTAGGTGAATTCCCGACGCGAAAATGCGATGACCGCAAGCCATACCAGCAAGACAATATAGGCGATTGCCATCACCAGTGCCCACAACACTGCATCTGCTTTGGGTGGCATTGAATACATAGGCCACTGACGCCAATCGAGCCGGGACAGATCAGGAACCACCCACTGGATGATATTGGTGACTGACCCGAAATGGGCAGCCATCACGGTATCGCCGCCCGCACCTTGACCCAGAAAATCGCGTACCGCACCAAGGCTTTTGGCGCCGATGGCGAAAGCCGCGCCAAGCGCGAGCGGCAGAATGGGTACCGTGGACAATGACGCAATCCATAGCGCAAAAGCGGCTACCACCACGACTTCGATCCATATGCCGATGATCGCGCTCCAGTACGGCAGACCCAGCGCGGGGGCATACTCTTGCTGATAGTCGCCGCCGGCCAGAATCACGACCAGCCACAAGGCCAGCCCCAAAATAAACGTGGCAATGGCGGAGAGCACGACGATGCCGAGGTAGCGGCCAATGATGTAATAGGCGCGGGGCACTGGATACGTCAGGGCAAAGATGACGGTGCGGCGATCAATCTCGCGCCCCACCAGTTCCTGTACCCAAAATAGGGCCAGCAGGACGAGGGCGAATCGCAGGCCGGACAAGCCAACATCAAGCGCAACGGTTTTGGGCTGACGAGGCGAGAAATAGCCGGTCAAATAGGCCACCATTACCAGCAACAGGCCGAAGACGAAAATGGCGTGGAAACTCTTGCCGCGAAAACCGGAACGCAAAGCGGAGACGACGAACTGGAACATGTCTTTCACCAAAAGACAGTGCGCCGAAGCGCACTGTCTGAAAGCAACAAAACCGGGGCAGAAAATAAGCCTCTGTCCCGCAAGTTAAGAAAAATCAGCTGCTGATGAGCGTAGCAGCGCCGATACCAGTGGAACCGGAAATATTTGCAGTAATCACTGCATTCCCCGTGCCGGTGCCAGGCCCGTTGGATTTGACGCCACCACCTGCCGAACTGCCGATGAAGATGGTCTGGCCCTTGGTCGAACCGCCAGCAACAGAATAGTACGTGGTGTTGTCCTGACCGTAGAGCACGACATTGGTCGAGCACTTGGGCGTGAAGTTGACGATAACGAAGTTGGGCCCTGCCGTACCGGTGACTGCCACGCCATTGCCAGCGGCACCGCCGGAACAGATTTGTAGCGCAGCAGCGCTTTGCGCCATGGCACCCGTTGCAGCAGCGGCGGTAATCAAGCCAACCAGAAATTCTTTTTTCATGAATGATTCTCCAAAAAATTAAGGGGTAAGCAATCCGGCCCGATTACTGGGTGGAATTGGCAATGGCTTGCGTCAGCAGGTTGCGCGAGTCGGACTGAGCAGCTTTGTCCTCGCCCTTTTTGGTGTACTGGCTGAACTGGGGAATGGCGACGGCGGCCAGGATGCCGATAATGGCGACCACGATCATCAATTCGATGAGGGTGAAGCC
>JANYCD010000051.1 GCA_025360425.1 Sterolibacteriaceae bacterium | reverse complement strand
CCGAAAAACAACAGCGCGACGGCCATCAAGCCGGGAATGACTGCAACCCAGAATACCGACTGAAAATTGTTACTCCACAGCAGCATCAAACCGACCGCCAGCAGCGGCCCGAGAAAAGCGCCCACGGTGTCGAGCGACTGGCGCAGCCCGAACGCTGCGCCACGCAGATGCGGCGGTGCGATGTCGGCGACCAGCGCATCGCGCGGCGCACCGCGTATGCCTTTGCCGACGCGATCAAGCAATCGGGCGCTGAACAGCATGCCGACCGTGGATGCCATCGCGAACAGCGGCTTGCTCAGGGCGCCGAGCCCATAACCCAGCAAGGCCAATCCCTTGCGCTTGCCCAGATAGTCGCTCAGGGTTCCCGAGAAGACCTTGACGATGAGCGCAGTGGACTCCGCCAGTCCTTCAATTAGCCCTACCGCCAAGACGCTGACCCCAAGTGTTGTCACCATGAACATCGGCAACAGGCTATGGATCATTTCCGAAGAAACATCCATCAGCAGGCTGACGAAGCCGAGTACCCAAACGCCAGTGGGTATCTGACTCAACGTGCGTCTATTTGCGTTTATGATCATTTGTGCGACGGCATTTTATATTTGGCCTCAAGAAAGAAAAGCCATGGCGTCAGTTAGCGGGACCAATTGCTGTCGTGAAACTGGCCGTCACCTGTAGAATCAGGCCCGCAACGAGAATCTCAGCATGGATCGCACGGCGCAGTTTCAGGACGGCGTTGCTTTTGCCGCCACGCAGTTGCGGGGTCAACCGTAGTTTGTTCATCGCGGCCAAGGCCAGTAACAGTGCGACACACAATAGCTTGACTATAAATAGTTGACCGTAAGCTGTACCCCACAGCGCCTCCAGCTTGACGAGTAATAGCCAGAGCAATAGCACTCCAACCACGATCAACAGGCTGACAACAATCGCCGCAAGTTTGCCGAAGCGCTCCATGATGGTGGCAATATTTGCGATATCGCCGGTATGGGTACTGCGGTGCAATGGCCACAACGCGCCCAGCCAGAAAGCGATGGCAAGCACGTGTAGACATACCAGCATCTGCGGCAGCAGACCTAATCCGGACGGCATGGCCACTTCGCTCGCGTGACCTACCAGCGCAAAGGATATTGCAACGACGAGCGCGGCAAATAAACCAGCCCCGAGGGCGATTCCATGCACGCGTTTTCGGCATACCACGGCGATGATCACGAGACTTGCCACGCGAAGTCCGGTGGCTATGCCTTCGCGGGATTGCAGCACCGTCTGTGTCATCGCGGCATCCCACATCCCTGACACGTCGCCACTTAGCATGCCGCTCATCACCGCAATGCGCAGCACGGACAAACCGATCGCCACCGAGGCCATGCAGGCAATGAAGCGCCGTAATGCGCGATCTTCCTGCTCCGAAACCAGATCGCAAAAACTGGCAAGAAACATCACCCCGCCAGCGGCGCCAAAACTTGCGCCGTAAGTCGCTGCCTTGACGATGATGGCCAGCGCCTGCCAGCCATCAAGGTCACGAAATATTTGCAGCGCGACCAGTTCCATTTCGATCAATGGCGCAATATGGTAAATGACAAACGTCCCGTCATGGCATGTCCGTCAGCGGACAACGTACTCCATTTCACCTGATAGCTTCCCGGTTTGAGTGCAGGAAGCGGAAGTGAGAAGGTCGTTGATGCCGGGGTGGATAGATCCACTGTGACTGGAGTCTCCTGACCGGCACTGAGCAGTTTCAGTTTTGTCAGCTTTGTGGCATGCCCGAATTTAAGATCGATCGTTTTTGGTGTGGCAGTAAGCGTTGCATTGTTGGCTGGCACAGAGCTTTGGAGCATCGCGTGTGCAAACACGTGTCCGGCAAAAAGAAAACTGGCGACGAGTAACAAGAACTTTCTTTTCATGATATTTCCTTTCGTTGATTAAATCGTTTTGCATTGGTTATGATTTCACGAGCATTGCAGAACAAATCAGTGCTGCATGTTTCCCATTCCGGGCTTACGCACCGTCATTTCGATTTCGGGCGTGGGTGATGTTTTACCCGAAGTGGTTTCGTCGCGAATGGCTTCAGTGGCAGGCTCATCCACGAGATGGGCCACCGTACCTTTCGAATGTCTGTACCAGCCAGGGTCTTTGTAATCATTGCGTGCGAGCCCTTCGCGAATCTTGACCACCGTGAACATGCCGCCCATCTCGATGCCGCCGAACGGGCCTTGCCCGGTCATCATCGGTAGCGTGTTGTCGGGAATCGGCATTTCCATGCCGTCCATCGACCCACCGGCATCGCCCATCACCATGTAATCGGGGATGAGTTGGCTGATATTTTTGCTGATCTCGCGCTGATCGACACCGACCATGTTGGGTACGTTGTGGCCCATCGCATTCATGGTGTGGTGCGACTTGTGGCAATGGAAGGCCCAGTCGCCGGGTTCGGTGGCGTCGAATTCGATGGCCCGCATCTGCCCCACCGCAATGTCGGTCGTGACTTCCGGCCAACGCGCTGATTTAGGAATCCACCCGCCGTCAGTGCCAGTGACTTCAAATTCATGACCATGCAAATGGATCGGGTGATTCGTCATCGTCAGGTTGCCGATGCGAATGCGCACGCGATCACCCTTGCGCGCGACGATGGAATCAATGCCGGGGAAGGCGCGACTGTTAAAGGTCCATAGATTGAAATCCAGCATGGTGCTGGTCTTCGGCGTGAAGCTGCCCGGATCGATGTCGTAGGCGTTGAGCAAAAATACGTAATCGCGATCGACACGATACTGCGCGATGTCTTTCGGGTGGGTGACCCAGAAGCCCATCATGCCCATCGCCATTTGCATCATCTCGTCGGCATGGGGGTGATACATGAAAGTACCCGGCCGCTTCGGAACGAACTCGTAGACATAGGTTTGCCCCGGCTTGATACCGGGCTGAGTCAACCCGGTTACGCCATCCATGCCGTTTGGCAGACGCTGGCCGTGCCAATGGATGCTGGTATGTTCAGGCAGCTTGTTGGTGACAAAGATGCGTACCTTGTCGCCTTCGACGACTTCAATCGTCGGGCCCGGGCTCTGGCCGTTGTAACCCCACAGGTTGGCTTTCATGCCCGGCGCGATCTCGCGCACCACCGGCTCAGCAATCAAATGGAATTCCTTCCACCCATTTTTCATGCGCCATGGCAGCGTCCAGCCGTTGAGTGTGACTACTGGGTGGTAGGGGCGGCCATTTGGCGGGGTTAGTGGGGCATGGGTGCTGGCGTTGCTTTGCATGGGCGCTTCCGGAATCGAAGCCGCTTGCGCGCGGCTAACCAGGGCAGCACCCATCAGCGCGGCGGATGCAGAAAGAAAATTGCGACGTGATGACATGATCACTGTCCTTTCATGATGGAGGTATTGTTGGGAAGCTTGCCGCCCAAGGCAGCTTGCAGATCGGTCTCGGCGATCCAGTAATCCTTGAGCGCCTCGATATACGCATTCACACTGGCGACCTGGTCGCGCGCGTCGGCCAACAGCTCGAACACGCCGATCAACATGCCGTTGTAGCGCAGCAGATTCTCGTCGGAGATTTTCTTGCGCAGTGGCACGATGTTGTCGCGGTAGTGCTTTGCCAAATCGTAGGAGGTGCGGTAACCCAAATAGCTTTCCCGCACTTCGGAACGTGCGTTGATTGCGGTCTCTGCCAGCCGATTTACCGACTGCATATAGATTGACTCCGCCCTTGTCACGCGGGCGCCGCCCCAATCGAACAGGGGAATCTCGATAGACAACTCGTAGCCGCGTTCCTGCGGCAGACCTGCATGGCTATTGCGGATGTAGCCCAGATCAAGGACGTTGACCAGGCGTGTGATTTTGCTGAGGCCGAGCGACGACGCCAGGCCCTCCGTTTCGAGCTTGCCGGCCTGGACATCCAGCCGGTTTTGCAAGGCGAACGATTCGGCGTTATCGAGTTCGAGCGGCTGCGCCGGAAGCTCCGGCAGTCTGTCCGGCAACTGAAACTTTATGTCATCGCCCCACAGGCCCATCAGGCGCGTCAGCTTTTCGCGCGCCATGACTGAAGCTTTGGTCGCACGTGCCACGCCCGCCGTGGCCTCGGCGTAGAAAGCTTGTTCACGCGCTTGTTCCAGAGCACTCCAGTTGCCGCTGCGGCCCATCTGGTGCGCGAGATCGGCGCCGGACTCGGCAACCAGACTGACTTGCCTGGCGTAAGTGACGCCTTGGTCGGCGGCGATAGCATCGAAATAGGTCCGGCGGGTTTCTGTGGCAACGCGCAAAGCTTCGTTCGCCACCTGTAATTTGACCTGCTCGAAACGCCGCCCTTCGATACGCTGTGCCATCGGCGCCGTGATCAGGCGGATCAGGTTCAGTGTGAAGGTACGTTCGATCAGCACGTCGTCGCCCTGACGTGTACGCCTGAAGGTGAAGCCTGGATTTTGCAAACGCCCGGCTTGTACCAGATCAGCCTCGGCCATGCCCAACTCCGCGTAGGTCGCCTGCAAGCCGCGATTGTTGAGCAAGGCGATTTGTACCGCGTCGCCAGCATCGAGCGGCTTGGCGAGCAGCGTTTTGGTCGAAGACTGCACCGATGCCGCATCGTCATCGGAATGCATCGCCTTCACCGTCTTGCCGGTGCGATCCTGAGTGATTTGCGATACGGTATCGAAGCCGCCGTCCTTGGAGAAAGTAGCGCAGCCGCCAAGCAACAGCGCCGATAACGCAAAAGCGATGATCGTTCGTGGGGAACCGTGAGAAACAATGAGCGGCTTCATGGCATCTCCTTGCCGTGCATGTTGTGAGTGCCGGATGACATGTCCATGCCGGGCATGCTGTCCTGCCGGGAAGGATTTTGCTTCGCGGGCTTGCTGCGTTCGGGTTTGGATTTCTTCATTTCCATCCCGCCCATGTCCATGCCTTTCATCGCACCGTGGTCCATGTTTTTCATGGTGTCCGGGCCCATGTCAGACATCTCGCCGGACTCGCCGCCCATGCTCATGCTGGACATGCTGCCGGTATCGCGCACCAGGTCATTGGCGGATCGCCATGTCTTGGCAGGCGTGGGTTTGTCATCCATCGGACGATAGGCGCCAATCGCCGATTCGTAGTGCAAAGACGGAACGGATGCTTTTGCATCCAATGGGTCTGGCCGCGCTGATGGCGGCGCGGACTGTGCGTACGCCATGAGGGGGAAAATCACCCCGATGATGGCGCGTACGACGGCGCTTAACTTTTTCATGAAAACCTCTTCGGATAGCGGATGACAGCCTGCATAACGCTGGATAGCGTCATGCAGAACCGAGACCGAAAACCATGAACCGATGGCCGGTTGGGCCATGGCTCTCAGTATTCGGGGCTAGGCGATGAGGCGGTAGGGAGGGCGCTCCAGGGTTTCTGGAACGAAGCGGTAAAAGAACCGCGAGAGGAAGGAGATACGTGCCGAGTTCGACGGCGCGACGCCGAACGAATGGTCCGCAGTCTGCACGATGGCGACGCCGATACAGCAACTGGCGCAGGCGCTGCATTTGAAGGCAACCCGTTTGGAGCTGTCGCCGGAGTGATGGTCTGCGTCAGCATCAGGTTCTGAAGCGCTGGCTGCTCCAACTGCCGCCGCGCCTTCTTCATGATCGTGATCCATACCCGAGAAATGCTCGTGCATGCTGCCTTGCATGGCTGGCGCTAACGCCAAATGTGCGGCGCCCTTTGCATGCGCTGATCCGCAGCACATCATGGTGGCAGCCGCGTAGCCCTGAAAGGGAACTGCGATCAGTAACAGCCACAACACGAAAGGCTTGAGAAGTTTTCTCATGCGGGAAAGTCTAGCATGGGCGCGGTTGCGTAACGGACCTGACATTGATTCGCGACAATGTGTTCTCCCATTCGCCACATATCCTTTCCCACTTTTCAGGCCAGCGCATGCAGCCCTTGATAACCAACATAAAACGCAACCAGCAGGATAAGCGCACTGGAGAAGTAAGGCGCCTTGCGCGCGAATTCGCCAAAACCACTCCAGCGCTTTGAGGCGTGCTTGACACTCAAGGCCGCCAGCGCGCCGGACATTACCATTGTCAGCGCGAGACCAATACTGAACGACAACACCAGCGTTGCGCCCAGCGCAATCCTTTTCAATTGCAGGCAGAGCAGTAAAACCGTAATAGAGGCCGGGCAAGGAATCAGGCCGCCGGTCAGACCGAACACAATGATTTGGCCGGTGGTGACTTCGCGATTGGCAAAGCGGTGGCGAATGTCGTTGGCGTGCGCCAGTTCGTGCGGATCTTGATAGCCGGGCGCGGAAACATCCAGTTCCTCGTAGTCCTTGATCACATGATGATCATGACCATGTTCGACGAACTCAATATCGTAGTCATGGCTGTGTTGATCATGACCCAAACGCAGTCGCGCCACGAACTCATGCGGTTCGGGAATTTCCTGTTCCGATTCTATTAAGCCCTCACGCTGCACAAAAGTGAAGGTCTGGCGACTGCCATCCGGTCGTTCGGTTTCGATCCTGACTTGATCGGCGGTCCACGCTTGACCACTTTCTCCAAATACGCGGAAGCGTGGCGGTACGCCGTCCTCGAATACTTGCAGTCGGACGACCCCGTGGCCGGTGTCGATACGCTTTACTTCATCATGCTCGTGGTCATGCTCGTGATTACTTGCCTGTTGCTGCTTCCACGTCCGCCAGATCATCCACAAGGCAACACTGACCATCAGTAGCGCCGACGCCATTTGCAGATAGGGTTCGGTGGCTTCAGCGTTCCATTGGCTGCCAAAATACATTCCTGTCAAGGCGACAGCCCACACCACGGCGGTATGGGAAAGCGTTGCCGCCAAACCAAGCAAAACCGCTTGTGCCAATGTGCCGCGAATGGCGACGATGAATGCGGCCATCATGGTCTTCGAATGACCGGGCTCAAGCCCATGGAGCGCACCCAAAGCGATGGCACTGGGAATGAATAGCCAGGCGTTGGAGGCGCCTTGCTGGAGCAGGGTGGAAAATTCAGTCATGGTGGCTACAGATATCTGGTGATTTGCTTGAACTCGTTGATGGTATCGACTGCGCCGCGAGTGCCATCCCGCACGGCATGTTCCAGGCAATGATCGATGTGGTCATGCACCAAGGTCTTCTTGGCGTTGCTGACTGCGTTTTCCACCGCTAGTAGCTGCTGCGCAATCTCCACGCAGCCGCGCCCCTGTTCCAGCATGGTGACGATGCTCTTGAGATGGCCTTCGGCGCGTTTCAGGCGCTTGATGATGGCGGGGTGGGAGGTGTGTGTTGTCATTGGACTATCCTAACCAGGAGGATAGGATGATACTCCCGAACACAGGCTGCTGTCACAGAACTTTTAATCTTCAACGATATGGAAAAGGAACCCCGAAATTTCGGGGTTCCGTGAGCGTGTTACGAACGTTGCATCAAATGTCCATGCGCCTTCCAGCAATTACGCAGATTCTGGAGTTCGGGCTTGTCCATCAGTTGCATATGCTTTTTGGCACAGGCCACCATGGCGGCCTGAAGCGCGCGGTCGCCGTCTCCTTGCCGAGCCAGCTTGGCTTGCATGGTGCGCTCGATCTGATACCTGGCGGAAGGGTCTTGTCCGGCGAAGGACAGGCCATTGGCGGAAATGCCCAGAACAAGGGCGGTGCTGATCAGTAGTGCTTTCATGATGTTTCTCCATTGATATGAATTGATTTCTTCCAGAACGTCGTCGTCCGGATTTCTTTCAGGCTTGCGACCAATCAGAGAAAACGAGGGGGAGGTCGCGGCACATCGGGGGTGAAAGAGGCAAGTTGTTTCTCACCGTGTGGTGAATACCGGGCAGTCACCAGTGGCGTGGACATCAAAATACCGGTTGTTACCGCACTCTCCATGTTTGACGCACAGGAGGTGTTGCAGGAAGCGTTGCATGGGCAGCAACGTTACTGCATCTGACAAGACATTCCATCATGGTTGGCACCATTGCAGCACGATTTGGAAACTGTTGCATGTCCTGCCATTGGGTCGCACGATGCCATTCCAACTGCATTGGCGCCATGAATCGGGAGCCACAGGGCAAGAAGCAATGCAAGCCAGAAGGTGAATTGTTTGTTCATGCGACTGGTGCGTTACTTTGTTGTCTATGAGACATGCCTCTGTGTGCTTTGTTCAAATTTATTTATGCTTCCTCCCTCGCATCAGCCGATACGCCGCCGGAATCACCAGCATCGACAACAAGGGCGCAGTGATCATGCCGCCGACCATGGGCGCGGCGATGCGGCCATCAAAACTTGTCTGAATTTTCCGACAGGCTTTGGGTGGAAGCCAGGCTTCGCTCTTTGCTAGAATGCCGCCATGCCTGTCGTCTTCCGCCACAAGGGAATCCGCATCTTCTTCTTCTCGAACGAAGGCGTTCCGCGCGAGCCGATCCACGTGCATGCCCAACGTGGCGAGTGCTTGGCAAAAGTATGGGTGCAGCCAACGTTGCAATTGGCTGACAGTTTTGGTTTCACCTCGGCGGAGTTGCGGGACATTCTTGATGTCATTGAGCAAAACGTCGAACTGATCGAGGAGGCATGGAATGAGCACTTTAGCTAAGGCAGTCAGCTTCGACGACAACATGCTGTGGGTCGATCTGGCGGATGGTCGCCGCTTGGGCGTTCCGCTCGCCTTCTTTCCCCGCTTGTTGCATGCCACGCCAGAACAGCGCGCCGGGTGCGAGATCAGCGGCGGCGGTCAGGGATTGCATTGGGATGCGCTCGACGAAGACATCCACGTGGGCAACCTGGTGCTGGGTATCGGAGACAGCACGGTGAGCCGACAACAAGCCGCATAGCGGCTTGGAAGACGAAAATTTCGGGGACAGCACAAACGAGTATGTGACCATTCCTAGTAACTATCTTCAAGAACTGATCAGCGGTGGAATCACGACTAGGTGGGAGCAGTTCGACTTTTTTGTCTCCACTTCCTTCCCCGCATCAGCCGGTACGCCGCCGGAATCACCAGCATCGACAGCAGCGGCGCAGTAATCATGCCGCCCACCATGGGCGCGGCAATGCGGCTCATCACCTCCGAGCCGGCGCCGCTGCCCCACAGGATCGGCAGCAGTCCGGCGAGGATCACGGCGACGGTCATCGCCTTGGGCCGCACGCGCAGCACCGCGCCCTCGCGGATGGCGTCGTCGAGTACCTCGGCCGTCAATGCCAGCCCCTTGTGCTGACGCTCCGCCGCAGCCTGTTTCAGATACAGCAGCATTACCACGCCGAATTCGGCCGATACGCCGGCCAGCGCAATGAAGCCGACGCCGGTGGCGACCGACAGGTTATAGCCCTCTGCATACAGAAACCAGACGCCGCCGACCAGCGCGAACGGCAAGGTGCCCATGATCAATGCCGCTTCGTCCAAGCGGCGGAAGGTGAGATACAGCAGCACAAAGATGATCAGCAGCGTCGCGGGGGCCACCAGTTTGAGCCGTGCATTGGCGCGTTGCAGATATTCGAATTGCCCCGAATAGGTCACGCTGACACCCGCTGGTAGTGCGCCTTGTCGGGATACGGCTTGTTGCAGGTCGGCCACGGTGGACGCCAGATCACGTCCTCGCACATCAATGTAGACCCAACCCGAGGGCCGCGCATTTTCGCTTTTCAGCATCGGCGGTCCTTCGCTCACGCGCAGTGTCGCCACGCTGCCAAGGGTAATCTGCTGGCCGCTGTCGGTGACGATGGGCAGCGCGCGCAACTTGTCGATGGAGTCGCGCAACTCGCGTGGATAGCGCACGTTGATCGGGTAGCGGGCGAGGCCCTCGACGGTTTCGCCGATGTTTTCGCCGCCGATGGCCGAGGCGACAACCATCTGCACGTCGGCGATGTTGAGACCATAGCGTGAGGCCGCGCCGCGTTCAATGTCCACATCGATGTAACGTCCGCCGGTGAGCCGCTCCGCCAACGCCGAGCTGACCCCCGGCACGGTTTTCGCGATGCGTTCCACCTCCTGCGCGATACGGTCGATCTCTGTCAGGCTGGTGCCCGACACCTTGACCCCGATCGGGCTCTTGATGCCGGTGGCTAGCATGTCGATACGGTTGCGGATCGGTGGTACCCAGATGTTGGCGAGTCCCGGCACCTTGACCACGCGATCCAGTTCGTCAATCAGTTTCTCTGCTGTCATGCCCGCTCGCCACTGATCGCGCGGCTTGAACTGGATGATGGTTTCGAACATTTCCATCGGCGCGGGATCGGTCGCGGTTTCGGCGCGTCCGGCCTTGCCGAAGACACTCGCCACCTCCGGTACGGTCTTGATCATGCGGTCGGTCTGTTGCAACAATTCGCCGGCTTTTGCCGCCGACATTCCGGGCAATGCGGAGGGCATGTAGAGCAGATCGCCTTCGTTCAGGGGTGGCATGAACTCGCCGCCCAGTTGGCTCATTGGCCACAGCGTAGTGAGCAGGGCCAGGCTGGCCAGCACCAGCGTGGTTTTGGGGCGGCGTAATACCGCGTCCAGCAGCGGACGATAAATCCGGATCAGTCCCCGGTTGAGCGGGTTTTCGTTTTCGCCCGGAATCCGGCCGCGAATCCAGTAGCCCATCAGCACCGGCACCAAGGTCACTGCCAGTCCGGCGGCGCCGGCCATGGCGTAGGTCTTGGTGTAGGCCAGCGGGCCGAACAGGCGACCTTCCTGCGCCTCCAGGGTGAATACCGGGATGAACGAAAAGGTGATGATCAACAGGCTGAAAAACAACGCCGGCCCGACCTCGACTGCCGCTTCGGTGATCACGCGCCAGCGTGTCTCGCTGTGCAAGGTTTCGTCGGGATGTTCGCGATGCCAGGCTTCGAGTTTCTTGTGCGCGTTCTCGATCATCACCACCGCCGCGTCCACCATGGCGCCAATGGCGATGGCGATACCGCCCAGCGACATGATGTTGGCATTCACGCCCTGATAGCGCATGACGATGAAGGCGATCAGCACGCCCAGCGGCAGCGAGATAATGGCGACCAGCGCGGAGCGCAGGTGCCACAAAAAAGCTGCGCAGACGATGGCGACGACGATGAATTCCTCGATCAGCTTGTGACTTAGATTCTCCACCGCCCGATCGATCAACTGACTGCGGTCATAGGTGGTCACGATGTCCACGCCGGGCGGCAGGCTCTTTTTGAGTTCGGCCAGCTTGACCTTGACGGCAGCGATGGTGGCGCGCGCGTTCTTGCCTGAGCGCAGGATCACCACGCCACCGGCAACTTCGCCTTGCCCATCGAGTTCGGCGATGCCGCGCCGCATTTCCGGACCGATCTGTACTGTCGCCACGTCGCCCAGCGTCACCGGCACGCCGGCGCTGTTGACGCCGAGCGGGATGGCACGAAAATCGTCGAGCGATTTGAGGTAGCCCGAGGCGCGCACCATGTATTCGGCCTCGGCCAATTCCAGCACTGCACCGCCGGTTTCCTGATTGGCCTTGCGGATCGCCTCGACCACCTTGTTTTGCGACATGCGGTAAGCGATGAGTCGGGACGGATCGAGCACTACTTGATACTGCTTGACCATGCCACCGATGCTGGCGACCTCGGCGACATTCGGCAGGCTCTTGAGTTCGTACTTGAGAAACCAGTCTTGCAGGCTGCGCAACTGGCCGAGGTCGTGGCCGCCACGCTTGTCCACCAACGCATATTCGTAGATCCAACCGACGCCGGTGGCATCCGGTCCCAGCGCCGCCCTGGCGGTGGACGGCAAGCGACCCTGTACCTGGTTCAAATATTCCAGCACCCGCGAACGCGCCCAGTAGAGGTCGGTGCCGTCCTCGAACAACACATAGACGAAGGAGTCGCCGAAGAAGGAATAACCGCGCACCGTCTTCGCGCCCGGTACGGACAGCATGGTGGTGGCAAGCGGATAGGTGACCTGGTTCTCGACGATCTGCGGTGCCTGGCCCGGATAGCTGGTACGGATGATCACCTGTACATCGGAGAGATCAGGAAGTGCGTCAATCGGTGTGTTGCCGACCGACCACAATCCCCATGCCGTAACAAACACTGTTGCCAGCAGCACCAGAAAACGGTTGGCGACGGACCAGCGGATGAGTTGCGCGATCATTGCGCAGTCTCCATCTTGTCCATCTTGCCGCTTTGCATCACCGCGTCGACCGTGTCCGCGCCGGCATCGGGACGCACTTGATTCATTCTGGCCATCACGCCTTTGAGACTGGCTTCGGAGTCGATCAGGAACTGTCCGGAGGCGACCACTTGCTGTCCTGCCGATAGGCCCTTGACGATCACCGTCTTGCCATCAACTTCACGTCCCGTTTCGACCTCGACCGGGTGGTAGCGCCCGCCATCCAGCGCGACAATCACCACGTTGCGTGCTCCACTGCGGATCACCGCCTCGGCGGGGATGAGCACTACGGTTTCGTGCCGTGCGCCCTGCAGCCGCAGTTGCGCGAACATGCCGGGCTTGAAGCGCAGTTGCCGATTGGAAAGTTCCACGCGAACCCGCAGGGTATGACTCTCGCGGTTGGTTTCGGGTAACACGGCGATGACCTTGCCAGTGAATTTTTCTGTGGGGTAAGCGGCGAATTGCACTTGTGCCGACATGCCCGCTTCTACCAGACCCGCCTGCGTCTCGGGAATCGCCGCTTCCAGCCACACCGTATCGAGTCCGTTGATGCGCGCCAGCGGTGCACCTGCGACAACACTCATCCCGGCACGGATGTCCAGCGTCTGGATCACGCCGCCGATGGGGCTGGCGATAGTGACGAGTGCTTGCGGTCGGCCGCTTTGCTCGAGTCTGGCGATCATGTCGGCCGACATGCCGAGTTGGCGCAATCGTTCGCGCGCGGCATTGGTCAGCGTTTCATCGCCCATGCCACGCAAGGCGAGAAACTCGCTTTGTGCGCCAAACCACTCCGGCACCCGCAGATCAACCAGCGGCGCGCCTTTGCCGATCACATCACCCGGCGCGCGTGCATAAACACGTTCGACGAAACCGCCGCTGCGTGCCTGTACCACGGCCACGTCGCGGTCGTTGAACTGTACCGTGGCGACCGCATCCAGTGTGGCGGCAAGCGAGGCCAGCTCGACCTTCGCCAAACGAATGCCCAGATTCTGCATTACGCTGGAGTCGATTTTTACACCCGCCTGATCACCGCCTTCGTCGGCATACATGGGCACCAGTTGCATGTCCATGAAAGGCGA
Source organism: Sterolibacteriaceae bacterium (assembly GCA_025360425.1). Lineage (GTDB taxonomy): Bacteria > Pseudomonadota > Gammaproteobacteria > Burkholderiales > Rhodocyclaceae > JANYCD01. The sequence goes on along the minus strand of JANYCD010000051.1, from coordinate 25,832 downwards.
TTTCCCCGGCTTGTCGAAGCGCTGGGCAGGCACCATCGGGTCGTACCAGTACAGCGCCTTGCGGTCATTGCCCGCTGCTGGCGCCATCTCCGCTGTTGTTGAATGCATCTGTCGTTGAGCGAACCAGTAGCCGCCGATGGCGCCGGCAAGCATCAACACAGCCATCAGTCCTGCCATTTTCACATTGCGTGCGTTCATAGCGCGCCCTCCCCATAGCTGAAATAAAGTTTGCCGGCCACCATCTGCCGCTGCTGTTCGAGATCGATGATCTTGAGGCGCTGGTCAATCAGCTCGCGCCTTGCGGTCAACAGGTTCACCAGATCGACCTTGCCGGCCTGGTAGCCGGCGGTTTGCAGGTCCACTCTTTGTTGTGCAAGAGAACTCGATGTGCCCCTGCCACGCTCAAGCTGACGAGTCAGCGCGGCGTGATCGGCGAGATCGTTGTCGAGCTGGGCGGTATGCATGCGCAGGGTGGCGTCGCGTTCGGCGGCGATGCGCGTCTCTTCCATTTGCATGGCGGCGATCCTGGGTTCCTGCCGGGTGCCGGTGAAGATCGGCAGATCGAAAGTGAATTGAATCGAGACCATGTCGCTGTATTGTGGGGCGCGTTGTTGATAGGCCACCTCGACGCCCCAGTCGGATTTTTTCGCGGCCTGGGCTTCGCGCACTTCGGCGGCGGCCTTGTCGCTTGCCGGTCCGAACGCCGCCAGTTCCGGATGCAGGTGTACATCTTGCCGGTAGGCATTTGCGTCGATTACCAGCGTGGGCGGATCGCCGGCAAGCGGGGCATCGCCTTGCGCGCCGATCAGGCGGCGCAGCTCGGCTTTGGCCTTGGCCAGATCGCGCTCCAGATCGTCGCGGCGGTCCGCCAGTTGCGCGGCTTCCTGTCCGGGCATCACCGCATCGCCGGCATCACCTCGGCCGGCAGCGAGGCGGGCGCGCACGGCTTCTGCCAGCAGACGATTCTCCTGATCGAAAGCGTCGAACACCGCGATGCGTTGTTCCAGGTAATAACGCCTGAGCCAGGCCTGCGCGGTTTCGTTGCGCAGCTTGACCTGTTCGATGCGGCGTCCGGCACGGCTGACTTCCACGCCGGCCTGGGCGGCTTCGGCACGGGCGTGGCGTTTGTCGGCATTGGGTATCTCCTGCATGACGCCGACTTTCTGCATGGTCATGAAGTCGCGATTCGGATTGCCGCGGTCGGCGCCGGTGATTGGCAGGTTGTCGATACCGAGAAAGAGCTTGGGATCGGGCAGGGCATCGGCACTGATGGCGACCAACTGGGCAGCATCGACCCGCGCCTGTTGCGCGGCCAGGCCGGGCGATTGCCGCTCGGCCAGATCAAGCGCGGCGGAAAAAGTCAGCGGCGCGGCATGGGCCAAGCCCAGCGACGCGATGAAAAAAAGCAGCAGCGAAAGGTTTCGCATGTTCCGACTCCATGAGTTGCGCGCGCGCCGGGTTTGCAAAACAGATGCACACGCAAACGACCGCGGGCGGGTGCCCGGCGGGTCAAACGTCAGGGGAGATCAGATGTTGCGGGGAGGGTGCCACAGCCCGTCGGGGCTGCGGGATGCCAACAGTGTGTCCGGAACGGACATGGTGGCGACGACTGCCGCCGGTGAAAATGAAGGCGAAGCTTGTGATGTGGCAGAGGGAATGTGGCCACAACCTCCGCACTTGCCATCGGCCTTGCAGAAATGATCGGATGAGTTATCGCAGCCGCCCGATGCGTGGGTGCTGCTCATTTCCGCGCAATGACTTTGCCCGTCCACTGTGGTCATGTGCTGCTGGCCGGATTGCATGGCGCAGCAGGGCGTGGCCGCGACGACACTCGCCAACCCGAGGGTGGGCAGAGAGAGCGACAACAACGCAATCAACATCAGGCGAACAAACTTCATGCGGCGCATTCTACATGATCGAGATACGCACGTTTGACACAGGCCATCTCCGTTACAAGTCCATGTGATTGAGGCGCATGGCGTTGCTGATCACCGACACCGAACTGAAGCTCATGGCCGCCGCAGCGATCATCGGCGATAGCAGCAGGCCGAAGAAGGGATACAGCACGCCGGCGGCGATCGGCACTCCCAGTACGTTGTAGATGAAGGCGAAGAACAGGTTCTGGCGGATGTTACTCAGCGTGGCCCGACTGAGGCGGATCGCCCGCACAATGCCGTTCAGATCGCCCTTGATCAGCGTTACACCCGCGCTTTCCATCGCCACGTCTGTTCCCGTGCCCATCGCGATGCCGACTTGCGCCTGGGCCAGCGCCGGTGCGTCATTAATGCCATCACCAGCCATGGCGACGATGTGACCTTCGGCCTGGAGTTTTTTTATCAGCGCAGTCTTTTGCTCCGGCAGTACCTCGGCGATCACCTGGTCAATGCCGAGCTTCTTCGCCACTACGTCGGCCGTTGCCTTGCTGTCTCCGGTCAGCATCACGACCTGCAGGCCTTCAGCATGTAGGTCACGGATGGCCTGCGCCGTCGTTTCCTTGATGGGGTCCGCCACACCGATCAGTCCCGCGGGCTGTCCATCCACCGCGATAAACATGACCGTCTGACCCTCGCCACGTAAAATTTCGGCCTGGGTACCGAGATCACCGGCAACGACATTCAATGCCTGCATCAGTTTGATGTTTCCAATGGCTACCTGGCGATTGTTGATGAGACCGGTGACGCCGGTGCCAGTGTGCGATTTGAATTCGGCGACTTGCTCCAGCGCCAATTTCTTCTCTGCGGCGCCGGCGATGATGGCTGCGGCAAGGGGATGTTCGCTCGCCCGCTCCAGACTTGCGCCTAGTCGCAATATCTCATCCTGCTCAAATCCCGCAGCGGCCACAACCGAAGTCAGCTTCGGCTTGCCCACGGTAAGTGTGCCGGTCTTGTCGGTCACCAGGGTGTTCACCTTCTCCAGTATCTCCAGCGCCTCGGCATTCTTGATCAGCACGCCGACCATCGCCCCTCGCCCGGTGCCGACCATGATGGACATCGGCGTTGCCAGTCCCAGCGCACAGGGGCAGGCAATGATCAGTACCGAAACGGCGTTGATCACTGCGTGGGCAAGGCGTGGCTCCGGACCCCACACCAGCCAGACGACAAAGGTCACCACTGCCGACAGCACCACTGCTGGCACGAACCAGCCCGCGACCGTATCCGCCAGTCGTTGTATCGGCGCACGGCTGCGCTGCGCTTGGGCAACCATATGCACGATCTGCGACAGCAACGTATCGGCGCCGACCTTCTCGGCACGCATCAGCAGGCTGCCGGTAGCGTTGACCGTGGCGCCAATGAGCCGGTCCCCGGCATGCTTCTCAACCGGGATCGGTTCCCCGGTCACCATGGATTCGTCGACCGAACTTGCACCGTCTGAAACGATGCCATCGACCGGAATTTTTTCGCCGGGTCGGACGCGCAAGACATTGCCGGGTTGCACCAACTCAAGTGCGATGTCTTCTTCACCGCCGTCATCGCGCACAATGCGCGCGGTCTTGGGCGCAAGGCCGAGCAGCAGCTTGATCGCGGCGCTGGTGCGGCTGCGTGCCTTCAACTCCATCACCTGGCCGAGCAATACCAGTGCAACGATGACTGCTGCCGCTTCGAAGTACAACGGCACCATGCCATCCGCCATGCGTATGGTGGGCGGAAACAAATCGGGCATGAGCAGGCCCGTCATGCTGTAGATCCATGCGACGCCGACCCCCAGGGCGATCAGGGTGAACATGTTGAGATGGCGGTTCACCAATGACTGCCAGCCGCGCACGAAGAACGGCCAGCCGCCCCATAACACTACCGGGGTAGCGAGAGCGAATTCGACCCACTGCATGACTCCTGGATCAATCAACTTGTATAACAAGGACGGAATAAATTCGGCTGACATCGCCAGCACAAATACCGGCAGCGCCAGCGCCGTACTTACCCAGAAACGCCGTGTCATGTCTGTCAATTCGGAATTTTCTTCGCTGCTGGCGGGCATCCGCGATTCCAGCGCCATGCCGCAGATCGGGCAATCGCCCGGCGCATCGCGCACGATTTCCGGGTGCATCGGGCAGGTGTATTCCGCTGCGCCGGCTGCGGCCGGCAGCTCCGGTTCCAGAGCCATGCCGCATTTCGGGCAGCTACCGGGTCCCGTCTGGCGTATTTCAGGATGCATGGGACAGGTGTACATATTCCCGCTCTTGGCAAGTGTGATTGATTGCGTTACTGCATGGACTTCGCGATCCTTACCCACATAGGCCAGAGGATTGCTTTCAAACTTGGCAAGACACTTCGTGGAACAGAAGTGGTAGGTATTTTCTCCAACTACCATTTTCGCCGCTGCTTTTTCCGGCTGGACTTTCATGCCACATACTGGATCGATGACCACTGAATTAATGTCCAAGTGAATTTACCTTTTCATTTATGACGTTTCGGCGGATTCGCCGCAAAATCCGGGAAAAAAGCGGATATGTGTATTGCCCAAAGCTGGGTTGGGTGGTATATCGCTTTGACCAACATCAAGGGATCAGCGAAACGATTTTACGCTGTACGCAACGAGCCTCTGTACGTTGTCGAACCTTTGGAATCATCGTAAGTGCGATTTAGTGAATTTCCGTACGGCCCGTTTCTCATGCATGTGCCAAGGCTGCTATAGTTTTGCTCCTCGCACCACGATCACATTCATTCCACATAAAAAAGGACACGCACCATGCAGATCAAGGATTCCGTATTCATCGTCACCGGCGGCGCTTCAGGTTTGGGCGCAGCCACTGCAACCATGCTGGCGGGCGCCGGAGGCAAGGTGGTGATGGCCGACCTGAATGAAGCGGCCGGCGAAGCCCTGGCGAAGGAACTTGGAACAGCGACCCGTTTTGTAAAAACCAATGTTGCCGACGAAGCCAGCGCCAAGGCCACGGTCGACACCGCAGTCAAGACCTTTGGCGGACTGCATGGCCTCATCAACTGCGCCGGAGTAGGGCCGGCCGAAAAAGTGCTGGGCAAGACGGCTCCGCATTCCCTCGATTTCTTTACCAAGGTCGTGACGGTGAACCTGATCGGTTCCTTTAATATGCTCCGCCTCGCGGCGGAAGCCATGAGCAAGGGCGAGCCGAACGACGGTGGCGAGCGCGGCGTGCTGATCAACACCGCTTCGGTAGCGGCATTCGACGGCCAGATCGGCCAGGCCGCCTATTCTGCCTCCAAAGGTGGTGTGGTCGCCATGACCTTGCCTATTGCACGCGAACTGGCCCGCTACGGCATCCGCTGCATGACCATCGCTCCCGGAATTTTCGAGACGCCAATGCTGCGCAGCTTGCCGCAGGAGGTTCAGGATTCCATCGCCCGCACCATCCCGTTCCCTTCCCGCCTGGGCTATGGCAGCGAGTATGCGCAACTGGTGCGCTCCATCATCGAAAACGCCATGCTCAACGGTGAGACCATCCGTATTGACGGTGCGGTACGTCTGGCGCCGAAGTAAAAACGGCAGGTGCTGTGGCATCAATCAACAAAATGAAAATCAAGGAGGAGAGATCGATGAGCAGCATGAAAGGTAAATCCATCATCGTCACCGGTGGTGGAAGCGGCATCGGACAGGCCGCTGCGCAACTGCTGGGCGAGGTCGGTTGCAATGTCACCGTCGCTGACCTCAACGCTGCCGGCGGCGCAGTCACGGTCGCCGCCATTGAAAAAGCCGGTGGCCGGGCGCAATTTGTGCAGACTGATGTTTCCAGCGAGTCCAGCGTTCAGAACATGGTGAACAGCGCGGTGGCCACCTATGGCCGCTTGGATGGCGCTTGCAATGCAGCGGGTGTTTCCCAGCGCGGCAAGTTGTTGCACGAGGTGACACTGGAAGAGTGGGATCGCTGCCACGGCATCAATTTGCGCGGATTGTTCCTGTGCAACAAATATCAGATCGCTGCAATGCTGAAGACCGGCGGCGGGGCCATCGTCAACATCGCATCGACGGCGGCGGTGGTTGGTTTTCCCAACGGGGCCGAATACTGCGCGTCGAAGGCCGGTGTCATGGGCCTCGTCCGTGGTGCGGCGATTGATTACGCCACCAAGGGCATTCGCGTGAATGCGGTACTGCCCGGCGGCACGCTGACGCCGATGCTGCAAAGTGCAATGGAGCAGGACAAGGGACTGGAAGCGGCACTCGCCGCCGTTCACCCCATGTGTCGCTTCGGTCAGCCGAACGAGATCGGCGCAGCCGTACGCTGGCTGCTTTCCGATGAAGCATCTTTCGTGACTGGTGCCGCTTTCCCGGTGGATGGTGGCCATTCCGCAATCTGAGTAGTTGAAAGCAACAAGGCCCGCAAACCTCGAGGTTTGCGGGCCTTGTTTTCTATTCCTGCCGAAGCGTCTTATTTGGCGAGGAATTCCTTGGTCGCCGCCGCGGCATCAACACCGAACGAACTCGTCGTTATGGCAGTGGCGCCACCGTCGACCGGCAGTATCGCGCCGGTCATGAATTCCGCAGCGTCGCTGGCGAGGAAGGCCGCGACCTCCGCGATGTCGCGCGGACGTCCGGTGCGCCCGATCGGATGGACATTGGCGAAACGCTTGGCGAGGAACGCCATGAACTCGTCCGATCTTTCCTTGGGAACACCGAAAGCCGAAGCCATGATCGGCGTCATGATGACGCCGGGGCAGATCGCATTCGAGCGAATGCCGAGCGGCGCGAACTCGGCAACCGCCTGGCGCACGATGCCGATCACCGCGTGTTTGGCGATGGTATAGGCGGCGGCGCTCCAGCCTCCTTGCAAGCCAGCCGCGCTGGCGGTGGAGATGATCGAGCCACCGGTACCCTGTTTCTGGAACTGGCGGGCTGCGTGTTTGTGGCCGGACATGACGCTGCGGGTGTTGATCGCCAGGGTCCGATCCAGGCCGGCGCTGGTGAGGTCCATCATCGGCGCAAAATCGCCGCCTGCGCCGGCGTTGTTGAACATCACGTCCAGCTTGCCGAAGCGGCTCACCGCCGTTTGTACCAGGGCGCCCACCGCGTCGTCGTCGGTGACGTCGGTGTGAACGTAAACAACATCCTTCGGGAACCTGGCCTGCAGCGCGGCGCCAAGATCGTCCTGCACGTCACCAACCGCGACGCGCGCACCCTCGGCGACGAATAATTCGACGCTTGCCAAACCGATACCGCTGCATCCGCCGGTGATCACCGCTACCTTGCCCGTGAGTCTTCCTGCCATTTTTCTTCTCCTCTTTTTTATCATTGATGATCGCTGGCGAGTATCGCACGGAATCCTCATTCGCGTGCCCACTCCGGCGGCGCCCAAAGATGCTTCAATCGAAGGTGCAGGGAGCCGGGTTTCAACACATCGCGCCACATTGCCCTGAACTCATGGAAGTTCAGCGTCAGCAAATTGGTGCTGTGAATTTGCCGGATGATGCCGTAATCGACGGGTTCCTTTTCTTCGGCAAAGGTGCCGAAGAGTCGATCGAACACAATCAGCACGCCACCGTAATTGCGGTCGATATATTGCGGGTTGCGTCCGTGATGAACGCGGTGGTGCGAAGGGGTGACGAAGACCGCTTCGAACCATGCAGGCAGCTTGCCCACCGCCTCGGTGTGGACAAAGTATTGATAGGCCAGGTCGACGCCGTAGAGGAAAAACACCACCGGCACCGGCACACCCAACACCACCAGCGGCATGAAGAACAACCACCAGCCGGTGATCGGATAGAGCATGCTTTGCCGCATGGCCGTGGTCAGGTTCATGCGCTCGCTGCTGTGATGGATCACATGTGCCGACCAGAACCAGCGGGTACGGTGCGAGACGCGGTGAAACCAGTAATAGCAAAATTCGAGCGCGATAAAAATCGGAATAATCGTCCAGCCGTTGACGGGAATGTCGAACAGACGATGGGCCTGAAACCATTCCACCGCAACCGCCACAAACAGCAGATGCGCGGCGATGTCAAAAACCTGGTAAGCGCCACCGAGATTGATGTTGGTGAATATCTCGCGCCAGTCGAACTGCCTTGAAATTGCCCGCCGGTTACGGGCATAAGCGGCTTCCATGACGAAGGCCAGCAGGAAAAATGGAATCATGCCCACCAGCACCACTTCCTTCCATTCGACGCGACCGCCGAACAGGGTGTTCAGGAAGGGTATGAGGTTCAGCTCCATGTTGATCGCGACACCGATTTCATTTTTCGCTTCCGCCCATCCCTTTGACCAATCGCAGCGGCGTGTAGACCAGCACTACTTCACCGCGCTGGTTGATGACTTCGTTGCGGGTGCGCACCAGTCCGCGACCGTCGTTTTTGCTGGTCGGCCGCACATCCGTTACCTCAACCTCGACGTGGATGGTGTCGCCGGCGACTACCGGACCCTTGACGTTGATCTCGGCGTTGAGAAAGGCCAGACCGGTGCCCTGGATCAGGGTCACGAACAGCATACCCTCGGCCACCGAATAGATCAGCGCAGCCGGCGCTACACGGCCGGGAATCGCCGACGATTTGGCGCGAAACTCGGCATCGGTGAACAACACTTCGAGCATGCCGGTGGCGTTGATGAAATTGACGATGTCGGCGTCGGTGATGGTGCGGCCCCAGCTCTTGAAACGGTCACCGATCTTGAGTTCATCCCAATGCTTGCCCTGGCCCAACTGGATCATGATGGCTCCTTCCATGCGTTGAGGCGATAGTAGAACACAGGATTAATCGAGCGCCTGCTTTGCGCCGCGATATGCCGCAGGCGACTGTCCGGTCCACAGCCGGAATGCCCGGATGAAACTTTTCTCGTTGCGAAAGCCGACCGATTGCGCGAGACGCTTGACCGGCTGGCGTGTTCGCGCCAGCAACGCAATGGCACGGTCACGCCGCACTTCATCCTTGAGTTGCTGCAGCGATGCATTTTCGCCCCCCAGTTGGCGGTACAAGGTGCGTGGCGACATATTGAGTGCGGTGGCAACGGCTTCGGCGGTAGGTGATGCCGGCAACTGGGTGCGAAAAAATTGTCGCACGCGTTGCACCAGCAGGCGGTCACGCCGATATTGCAGCACCGTCAACGGCAAGGCGCGTTGCAGCATCTGACGCAGGTCCTGTTCATCGCGCTTGATCGGCAGTGCCAGATACTGCGGGTGAAAGCTGAAGCCGGCATGCTCGGCATTGAAGCGTACAGCCCCGGAGAACAGCAGCGGATAACTGTCGCGGTGCGGCGGTGGAGCGAACGGGAAGGTGGCCTCCTGTAGATGAATGTTGGAGTCGATTGCCCAACAGGCATAACCCAGCACATAGCGCAGGCTGCTGACCAGACAGAATTCTGTCATTGGGCCAAGATCGCGGTTCGTGGTGATGCTAAATGTGGCGATGGATTTGGATACTGAAAAATGCAACGCGATATCGTCAGTCAATAATCGATGGTGGCGGCACCAGCGTTTCAGCGCCAGGCCCAGGTCAGGCGATGTCAGCGATGCACGGCACAGCATGCCGTAGGTGCCCCAGGGCAGCTTGCGCGAGAACCAGCCCAGCGCTTCATCGTCAAGCTCCTGCATGGCCACGCTCGACATGATTTCCATTTGCGCGGCGGTGACCCGGGTTTTCGGGTTGCGCAGTTTAGCGCGTGAAATGCGGGCCAGCGCCAGAACATTGGCGGAGTCGATGCCATATTTGCGGTACCCCAAGAGGATGGCATTGATGAAGGCAATCGGCGTTTCAGCGCGACCGGAAGTCGGGTTTGGGATGGCGGGGATGATCAACGGCATGGTATTTTAATGTTAATCTGATTGGCAGGATTTGCAACCTGAATGGCATACGATAAATCGCCAGATGGCTGATCCTGTCAATACCAAAAAAAGCTGTAGCAGAGGAGACCTGCAAATGAGCATTCCCAGCCTTGATTTTCACCTTGGCGAAACCATCGACATGCTGCGCGACACGGTGGCCGCATTTGCGGCGAAAGAAATCGCGCCGCGTGCGGCGGCGATTGATCGCGAGAATGAATTCCCTGCCGACATCTGGAAAAAACTCGGCGACCTCGGCGTGCACGGCATGACCGTGGAAGAGGAGTACGGTGGTACTGCCATGGGTTATCTGGCGCACATCGTCGCCATGGAGGAAATATCCCGCGCCTCGGCCTCGGTGGCGCTCTCCTACGGCGCGCATTCCAACCTCTGCATCAATCAGATTCGCCGCAACGGCAACGCGGCGCAGAAAAAAAAGTACCTGCCCAAGCTGATCGCGGGCGAGCACATCGGCGGGCTGGCGATGTCCGAGCCGAATGCCGGTTCCGATGTGGTGAGCATGAAACTGCGCGCCGACAGGAAGGGCGACCGCTATGTGCTGAATGGTTCCAAGATGTGGATCACCAACGGCGGCGATGCCGACACGCTGGTGGTCTATGGCAAGACCGACCTCGCCGCCGGCGCCAGGGGCATGACCGCCTTCATCGTCGAAAAAGGCTTCAAGGGCTTCACCCATGGCACGCACCTCGACAAGCTCGGCATGCGCGGTTCGAACACTTATCCGTTGTTCTTCGATGACGTCGAGGTGCCGGAAGAGAACGTGCTCGGCGGCGTCGGCAATGGCGCCCGGGTGCTGATGAGCGGTCTCGATTACGAGCGTACGGTGCTCTGCGGCGGCCCGCTCGGCATCATGGCGGCTTGCATGGACGTGGTGGTGCCCTACCTGCATGAGCGCAAACAGTTCGATACACCCATCGGTGAGTTCCAGTTGATGCAGGGCAAGCTGGCCGACATGTACTCGACCTGGATGGCCAGCCGTGCCTACGTGTATGCCGTGGGCCGTGCCTGTGACAGCGGCGATCACGTGCGCACCCTGCGCAAGGACGCTGCCGGAGCGATTCTGTATTCTTCCGAAAAGGCCACCTGGATGGCGGGTGAAGCGATCCAGACCCTGGGCGGCAACGGTTACATCAACGACTATCCCACCGGCCGCCTGTGGCGCGATGCCAAGCTCTACGAGATCGGCGCCGGCACGTCGGAAATCCGCCGCATGCTGGTCGGCCGCGAACTGTTCGGCGAGACCGCCTGATATGAGCATCATTAAAAGCCAGATCAATACGCGTTCGGACGAGTTCCGCGTCAACGCCGCAGCGTTGACCGCGCAGGTGGCCGATTTGCGCGCCAAGGTCGTCGAAGTATCGCGCGGCGGCGGCGAAGATGCGCGCGTCAAGCATGCCGCACGCGGCAAGCTGTTGCCGCGCGATCGGATCGATCATCTGTTGGATCCGGGGACCGCGTTTCTTGAGGTCGGCCAGATGGCGGCGCATGGCATGTACAAGGGCGAAGTTCCCAGCGCTGGCGTGATTGCCGGTGTTGGTCGGGTGCAGGGCACCGAGTGCATGATTCTCGCCAACGACGCGACGGTGAAGGGCGGCGCCTATCTTCCGATCTCGGTAAAGAAACATCTGCGGGCGCAGGAAATCGCCGAGCAGAATCATCTGCCGTGCATTTACCTGGTGGATTCCGGCGGCGCTTTTTTGCCGATGCAGGACGAAGTGTTTCCGGACCGCGACCACTTCGGCCGCATTTTCTACAACCAGGCCAATCTGTCGGCCAAGGGTATTCCGCAGATCGCGGTAGTAATGGGCTCCTGCACCGCCGGTGGCGCCTATGTGCCAGCGATGAGCGACGAGACCGTGATCGTGCGCAACCAGGGCACCATTTTTCTGGGCGGACCGCCATTGGTCAAGGCGGCTACCGGCGAAGTGGTGACCGCGGAAGACCTCGGCGGTGGCGACGTGCATACGCGCATCTCCGGTGTCGCCGATCACCTCGCCGAGAACGATGTCCACGCGCTTTACATCGCGCGCCGCATCGTCGCCAATCTCAATCGCACCAAGCCGGCATTGCTCGCCATCGGCAACGGCGAAGCGCCGATCTACGACCCGGCAGAAATCTACGGCATTCTTCCCACCGATACGCGCAAGCCGTATGACGTGCGCGAAATCATTGCCCGCGTGGTCGACGGTTCACGCTTCGACGAATTCAAGGCGCGTTACGGCGCAACCCTGGTGTGCGGCTTCGCTCAGCTCCACGGCAATCCGGTCGGCATCGTCGCCAACAACGGCATCCTGTTCAGCGAATCGGCACAAAAAGGCGCGCACTTCATAGAACTGTGCGGCCAACGCGGCATTCCGCTGGTGTTTTTGCAGAACATCACCGGCTTCATGGTCGGCCGCAAGTACGAGAACGGCGGCATTGCCAAGGATGGCGCCAAGATGGTGACGGCGGTGGCCACGGTGCAAGTGCCCAAGATCACCATGGTGATCGGCGGTTCCTTTGGCGCCGGCAACTATGCGATGTGCGGACGTGCCTATTCGCCGCGCTTCCTATGGACCTGGCCCAACGCCCGCATTTCGGTGATGGGCGGCGAGCAGGCCGCCAGCGTGCTGGCCACCGTAAAGCGCGATGGCATCGAGGCCAGGGGCGGCAACTGGCCGGCGGAAGACGAGGCTGCATTCAAGGCGCCGATCCGCGAACAGTACGAGCTCCAGGGCCATCCCTATTACGCGTCAGCGCGATTGTGGGACGACGGCGTGGTCGATCCGGCGCAGGCGCGGCGCGTGCTCGGCCTCAGCCTCTCGGCCTCACTCAACGCACCAATTCCGCCAACACGCTTCGGCGTGTTCCGGATGTAGGAGCCGATCATGTTTAACAAGATCCTGATTGCCAATCGCGGCGAAATCGCCTGCCGCATCATCAAAACCGCACGCCGCATGGGTATCAAGACGGTGGCGGTGTATTCCGAGGCGGATACCGGCGCACGCCATGTGCGGCTGGCCGACGAGGCAGTGTTGATTGGCCCGGCGCCGGCAAGGGAATCCTACCTCGTCATTGAAAAAATAATCGCCGCTGCGAAACAGACTGGCGCGCAAGCCATCCATCCGGGTTATGGTTTCCTCTCCGAGAATGAGGATTTCTGCCACGCCTGCCAACAGGCCGGTGTTGTCTTTATCGGCCCGCCGGTAGCGGCCATCCACGCCATGGGCTCCAAGTCGGAGGCCAAGAAGCTGATGGAAAAAACCGGCGTCCCACTCACGCCGGGTTATCACGGCGACAAGCAAGAACCGGATTACTTGCATCAGCAGGCGGATAAAATTGGTTATCCGGTGCTGATCAAAGCTGCTGCCGGGGGCGGTGGCAAGGGCATGCGCGTGGTTGAAACGTCTGCGAGCTTTCTGGATGCACTGGCCTCCTGCAAACGTGAAGCTGCATCATCGTTTGGTGACGAACACGTACTGATCGAAAAATACCTGCTGCGACCGCGCCATATCGAGATGCAGATATTCGCTGACAGCCACGGCAATTGCGTCCATCTTTTCGAACGCGACTGTTCGGTGCAGCGCCGCCACCAGAAAGTGCTGGAGGAAGCTCCCGCGCCGGGCATGACCGCCGAACGCCGTGCTGCGATGGGCAAGGCGGCGGTCGATGCCGCCAAAGCCGTGGGCTATGTCGGCGCCGGCACCGTCGAGTTCATCGTCAATCAGGACGGCAGCTTCTACTTCATGGAGATGAACACGCGTCTCCAGGTCGAGCATCCGGTAACCGAGATGATCACCGGGCTGGACCTGGTCGAATGGCAACTCCGCGTCGCCGCTGGCGAAGTATTGCCGCTGGCGCAGGAGCAAGTACGCATTCGTGGTCATGCGATCGAAGCGCGTATTTATGCGGAAGACCCGGATAAGGGCTTTCTGCCATCGATTGGCAAGCTGGTTTATTTGAAGCCTGCGGCACCATCGAATTACGTCCGCGTCGACACCGGCGTCGAGCAGGGGGATGAAATTTCCATTCATTACGACCCGATGATCGCCAAGCTGATCGTCTGGGACGATAGCGAAACCGACTCCCGCGAAGGTGCGCGGTTGCGCATGCTTCAGGCATTGGCGCACTATCGGGTGGTCGGCGTTGCCAACAACGTTGACTTTCTTTCACGACTGGTCGCCTGCCCGGCGTTTTCGCAGGCCGATTTGGATACCGGATTGATTGCACGCGAGCAGGATTTTCTTTTCCCGCCTGCTGTGGAGCCAGCGCGTGAATCATGGCTGCTGGCCGCACTTGCTGAACTGTTGCGCGAAAAAGCGACCGCCTTGAAAGTCTCCGCAACCGAGCACAACCCGCATTCGCCCTGGCTTTTACGCGATGGTTGGCGCCTCAACAATTCGGCACAACGCACCTTGCAATTTCGCAGCGCGGAGATCGAAAAATCTGTTCTGGTTACTTATGTCGGCAATGAATTCTTGCTGTCATTTGATGGCCGCGCGACGCCGGTCAGCGGTGAATTCAAGCCGGACGGAACCTTGCATGCATACCTTGATGGTCGGCGCGTGAACGCAGCGATGGTCGCGTCTGGCGAGAAGCGTCATATTTTTCTGGATGGTCGGGCATACGAGTTCGCCGCGGTCGATCCGCTGTTCCATGCAGGGGATGCAGATAGTGCGGAAGGACATCTGACCGCACCGATGCCGGGCAAGGTCATCGCATTGTTGGTCAAGGCAGGCGACAAGGTGGAGAAGGGCGCTCCTCTGTTGATACTGGAAGCGATGAAGATGGAACACACCATCGTCGCGCCTGCGGCAGGGGTGGTGAAGCACTTCCATTTCGGCATCGGCGACCAGGTGGGTGACGGTGCGGAACTGGTGGAGTTCGAAAAGTAATACCGCTTTTTTTCAGTCCCGCCCTACACGTGGCGCTATAGATTTACAGAGAAACCCCATGTGCCCTGGAGAGTTGCAATGAAACGTGTATCCCAATCCCTGCTTGCAATGGTGGCGCTACTCGGTTTTGCTTCTGTCGCTATCGCCGGTGAGGTCCAGGTCGCCGTCGCCGCAAATTTCACCGCGCCGATGCAAAAAATCGCGGGCGAATTCGAAAAGGACACCGGACATAAAGCGCTGCTCACCTTCGGCGCGACGGGCAGGTTTTACGCCCAGATCAAGAATGGCGCGCCCTTTGAAGTGCTGTTGTCCGCCGACCAGGAAACACCCGCCAGGCTTGAGCAGGAAGGTGCCACAGCTAAGGGAAGCCGCTTCACCTACGCCATCGGCAAGCTGGTCCTGTGGAGCACCAGGGAAGCCATTGTCGACAGCAAGGGCGAAGTGTTGAAGCGCGGCGGGTTTGATCACATCGCGCTGGCCAATCCGAAACTGGCGCCTTATGGCGCCGCAGCCATGGAGGCAATGAAGGCGCTGGGTGTGTCCGATACCCTGGCGCCAAAATTCGTCCAGGGCGAAAACATTGCGCAGACCTACCAGTTCATTTCTACCGCCAATGCGCTGCTGGGATTCGTCGCGATGTCGCAGGTGTATGAAGACGGCAAGCTCAAGTCGGGATCGGCCTGGATCGTACCCGCCAATCTCTACAGCCCGATCCGTCAGGGCGCGGTGATTCTCGATAAGGGCAAGGACAGCGCTGCCGCCGCCGCCTTGATGAAATACCTCAAGGGTGACAAAGCCAAGGCGGTAATCAAGTCCTATGGCTACGATCACTAAGCAGATTGCCCGGTGGCATTGAAGTTAAACGCCTGCACGGCCTGTCGGGCAGGCCCTGCGTATTGATGGCTTAGTCACTCTTCAGTATCCATACCCGCGGGTTGTGTTCAAAACCCAGCTTCAAGTAATACTCGTTTGCTTTCGATGCCGCCAATAGCACGACCATGCACTCGCGCCCGAGTCTTTGCCTAGTTTCCTGGATCAATTGTTTGCCGATCCCCTGCCGCTGGTATTCAGCGTCAACTGCAAGATCCGCGAGATAGGCCACGTAGGTAAAGCCGGTGAGTGAGCGTGAGATGCCCACCAGTCGTTCGCTATCCCAAGCCGTGATGATGAGGTTGGAATTGAAGAGCATGCCTTCGAATATGTCGGGCCGGTCGATGGGCCGTCTTTCGCCGAGCGTGGAACGCCTGTAGGGTTCGATGGCAGCTTCGGCGGTGATCTTGGCGTTGTCTTGGTATGTGATGTTCATACGGATAAGCCAGTTGGAGTGCCTAGCGTTCGACCTCAGTGGACGTCAACGGCGAAGCGTCGCTGTTACTAAGCGTGACTGATGGGATGGACTCCCCCTCTTTGTAGGCGCACATTGTGCGCAGCTGTCTTTCATTTGCGGTGGAGGTCAGCATCAACTTACTCGGAGGAGGAATCCAAAATGAATGCTACTACCGTTGCTGTCGATCTGGCAAAGAGTGTCTTTCAACTGGCGGTTGCCGATGCTTCGTGGAAGGTCATCGAATCTCACCGTCTCACGCGTTCCCAGTTTGAACGCTGGTTCCAGAATCGCGCTGTCTCGCTGGTCATCATGGAAGCCTGCGGTTCCGCCCATCATTGGGCGCGCTGGATGAATGGCATGGGGATCGAAGTGAAGTTGTTACCCGCCGCCTATATCCGCGCCTATGTAAAACGCAACAAGACCGATGCCGCCGATGCCCTGGCCCTGCTGGAGGCTGCTCGCGCCTCCGACATCGTTCCCGTCCGCGTCAAATCGATCGAGCAGCAGGCGTTGCAAGGTTTGCATCGCACGCGTTCGCTGTGGATGGCAACCCGCACCAGTCGCATCAATGCGTTGCGCGGCTTCTGCCGTGAGTTCGGGCTGGTGGTGCCCCAAGGTGCCCGTACCGGTGTCGAGGCCATGAGTCGTGCTCTGGCCGACCCGAACTCCGGGATTCCCGTCTTGATCCGGCGCTCGATGTCCTTGCTGGTCGAAGAGATTCGCTTGCTCGAAGTCCGCGTCGCCCAATTGGAACGGGAACTGACGGAACTGGCGAAGCAGAGCCCGGCCTGCACGACCTTGCTGTCGATTCCCGGCGTGGGTCTGCTCACCGCGACGGCGATGGTCGCCGCCACCGGCGGTTCTGTTTCTCACTTCAAGGACGCCCGTCACTTCGCCAGCTGGTTCGGTCTGACGCCACGGGAGTTCAGTTCGGGCAGTACGCGCACCCTTGGGCGGATTTCGAAGCGGGGGGATCGCTACCTGCGGATGTTGCTGACCCACGGGGCGCGGTCAGTGCTCCGGGCGGCAACGGTGGCGCGGGAGGTGGGACGATCGGTGGATGGTCTGCGCACCTGGGCGATGGCGGTGCAGGGACGAACGAATCACAACAAGGCGGCCTGTGCGCTGGCCAACAAGATGGCGCGCATTTGCTATGCCACGCTTCGGGATGCGACACCTTATGGTCAACCGGCACGGCTGGAGAAGAAGATTCAGCGCGCGTCGTTTGCGATCGCGGCTTGATCAACGAAAAACCAAATCCGTCTTAAAGGAGAACCCGATGTCCGTTTTACCCGCTGTACTTCGCTTCACTTCCCCGCGCGTGCTTTGAGACTGATCGCCCATCATGGCTAACCGGGTCGCACCCTCACGTCAATATGCCGATGACCGAAGGAAATCCCTGTGGGATAACCCTTCCGGCAGCCCATTTACCCTAATGCGGCCTGCCGCTTGTAACGATTGGCACGACGTGCGCAGATTCCATGTCGGCACGGGCCACTCAGAGCCCACTCCAGATGCCGGATATACGACTGCATGCGCTTCCTACCAGCCAAACCTATCGATCAGTCTTGATTTTTGGGGGAGTCCATATAGGAAGGGTTAGGCCGCTCAGGGCCGTGGCAGATGACGGACGTGCTCAAGTGCTCGAGGGTCGAGCCCAAACTGGACCACGACTGGAAAGGTCTGCCGTCGCAAGTGAGTTCGAATGGTCTGTCGATGTGCGGCAGCATAGGTCATTGTGAAGTCGTCCAGCCATGCGACGACGAACACCAGTCCGTGCTCTCCGGTCGCACCTATCTGTTCCTTGCCGTTCTTGATCGCATCGTCATACTTCTTCAGCAACGTGGGATGTAAGACGGCGTACCTTGAGGAGTCTCGATAGGCAATGGTCTTGCGGTTCTGCAGCTCCTGCACTGACGAATTTATCGTCTTCGTGTCGCAGAGATAGCGGACTCCTTGGTGCTGATAGGCAATGTCGGGCTGCTTGGGTTGATTTGAGCCGGCTTTCTCCCGCAGTACCCGTACCTGTTGGAAGCGATGACGGAGCAGCCAAGAGTAGGCGAAGACATCGTTGAGTTGATCGAAGAAGGGCCCCTTCAATTGATGGGGGCGGGTCTCGTGAAAGTGTGTCACCGCTTTTCGTACCAGGTTGCTCCAGGATTTTTGATCCAGCTTGGCGAACGCCCGCTCGTATGCGGCATAGAAACTACGCTTCAATGAGCGCTCCGCCAATGACTGCTCCAGGCCGGCGAAGAAGGTATCGCTCGGGTGCGCGGCGCGAGTGGCCGACACGAGTTCCATTACGCGGTGCACTTGTAGAGAGGCCTAACGACGCTGTATAAAAAGTATCTTCATGGCGGTATTCTGGGGTGAACCAAATGGAATATCAATAGTCATAGGGAGAGATATTTTGGAGAACCCCATGGCCCGCTACAAAGTCATCGACACCAGCCCACGCTTTCTTGCGGTGGATTTGGAAAGGCAGTTGCTGCCCGGTACCTTCGAACACGCGCTGAACTATCTTGTTGACCACGAACTTGACCTGACCGGCTTCGATGCCCGGTACAAGAATGACTTCACTGGTGCCCAGCGCCTACCCGCCCGCCCTGCTGCTCAAGGTTGTCCTGTTTGCCTACAGTCGCGGCATCGTCAGCAGCCGGGAGATTGAACGCGCCTGCCGTGAGCAAGTCACTTTCATCGCGCTCTCGGGTGACTGTGCGCCGCATTTCACCACCTTCGCCGCCTTCGTCAGCACGCTCGGCGATGAGATCGCGCCGCTGTTTGGTGAAGTGCTCCAGCTCTGTGACCGACAAGGCTTGATCGGGCGCGAGATGTTCGCTATTGACGGCGTCAAGCTACCCAGCAATGCCGCCAAACAGAAGAGCGGCAGCCGTGCCGACTTTCTGCGCCAGGCCGAGAAGATGGAAACTGCTGCCAAGGCCATACTGGCGCGTCACCGCGAGAATGACGCCTTGCCCGTGCAACCCGATCAAGCCAGTCGCGAAGCCCGCCAGATCGAACGCCTGCAACGTGAGGCGCAAAAAAGACGGCAGTGGCTCGCTACCCACCCGGCAGACCGCAAGGGGGCCAAAGGCAAAATCATCAAGAGCAACCGCACCGACAACGAGAGTGCGAAGCCTGTCCTGAGCTTGCCGAAGGGATGGCCACCGACAAAGGGGTGATCCAGGGCTATTGTGGCGTTGCCGCCGTCGATGCCAAACACCAGATCATCGTTGAAGCGCAAGCCCATGGCACCGGTTCGGAACAGGCGCTGTTGCTGCCGATGATCAAGGCGACGGATTCACTGCGCACCGACCAGACCCTGATCACGGCTGATGCCGGCTATCACTCGGACGCCAATATCACCGCACTGGCACAAGTCAGCACCCCGGCCCTGATTGCCGACAACGGCATGCGCCGCCGCGATGAGCGCTTCAAGGATAGCGACAGGTACAAGGCCACGCCTGATCCGCTTTACGACAAGGGCGGCGTGAAGGCCAAACCCTCAGGCCGTTACCGTCCCAAGGATTTCGACTACGACCCGATGGCTGGCACCTGTATTTGCCCGGCGGGGAAGACGCTGTACCAGAACGGATCGAACTGCATTCACAACGGCATGATCGGCACCAAGTTCCAGGGCGCCCAACGAGACTGCGTGCCTTGCGAGCACAGAGACCAATGCTTGCGCACCCCGGACAAGACGAAGACCCGGCAGGTGATGTTTTTTCGTGGTAAGGCGGACACGACCCAGGTCAACTATAGCGAGATCATGAAGCGAGCGATTGACAGCCCCGAGGGCCGGGCGCTGTATGGCCGTAGATTCGCCACGGTGGAACCCGTGTTCGGGAATATCCGATACAACAAAGGGCTCAACCGTTTCACGCTGCGCGGACAGAAGAAGGTGGATACGCAGTGGAAGCTGTTCTGCATGGTGCATAACATCGAGAAGCTGGCGCATCATGGATACCGGCAGTAACGAAGCGGGAGAAATCCCCTCATCCGCGCATGAATGCGTGAGTCGCGAAGCAACCAGCTACCCATCAGAAATGACAGAAGATCAAAAGCAGTGAGCGCGGAAAATCCCGCGCTCATGAGCCGTTCCACTTCGCGTTAAAAAAGGGGTCTTTCTACAGCCTCAACGTTCAAGCTCAGCGGCGCCGCTTTTTGGCGTCCGCTGGAGCGCCTTGTTCGGCGCTCCTGATTTGGTCATCCAAGAGATTTATCTGACCAACAATGTCGACCAGATTCAAGCCATTTGGGGTTAGTGAATATTCTGTCCGAGGTGGGACTTCTGCATAGACATGCTTGCCCAGCAAACCATAGCTGGTAAGTTTTCGTAGTCGCTCGGAAAGCACTTTGGTTGAAATTCCTTGAATGTGACGCTCTAAAGCACCGGGTCGCGATATGCCGACGCCGACGGCTTGCAGGACCGATACGGACCATTTGCAGCCAACCACGTCTTCAAGTTGCCTATAGGATTTCGCCGACGGCGAGATTTTTATTGCCTTCATTTTCTGCAAATTACACCAAAAAGTTACCGGGGTACCGGGAAGTGCCTTCTAGGCAGGGGTTAAAGCTGTTCCTAATATGCGTAGGTGCATGTGGCACAGATTCCAACCTACCGAGGAGAACAGTATGAAGACCAAAGCCATTTTTTACCACGCAGGATGTCCTGTATGCGTTGCCGCTGAGCAGAACGTAGCGAACGCGCTTGACCCGGCGAAATACGATGTTGAGGTCGTCCATCTTGGCAAGAACAAATCGCGTCTGAAAGAAGCGGAATCTGCCGGTGTCAAGTCCGTGCCCGCCCTCGTCATGGATGGGGCAACATTTCATATCAATTTTGGTGCTGGCATCGAGGCATTGAAATAACCGTTTCATCACTCTTGTAGCACCGATGGCGTTTGCTTTACGGCAGGCGCCATTTTTTGTTGCCGAACAGTTATTAATCGGACAGCGCTGTCCGGTTTTTCTCAATCATACGGACACCACGTGTTTGCATTAAGTGTTTAATTCAAAAAAGACTATCCCATTTTCGTCTTGATAACAATCGCAATCATACGGACAGCTATCGTCGACTTTGATCATGGCAAAAGCGCCCGATACCGGACAACCGACTTCACTTTCTGCTGGAATACAGGAGGCACAGAGCGAGTCGGTCAGCGCTGGACGACAGCAGCAAACGAAGTTACCATCCTGCCGAGGTTCCGCCCCGGAGAACAAGTCGGACCTTGCGTCCCGTTCGACCCAAAAAAACAATGAGAGAGAAGACCGAATTCCGTGCAAGCCGCGGATAAAAAGTCATCCGTCACCAAAATGAATTGCCGGGTGGTTACTCTATCTCGCTGAATCAAGCAATTTGAAAATGGAGTTGAAATGCAACTAAGACCTGGAATCCAGTTACAGAGCATCATGAAGTCGATGAAGGACGTAGTGCTGCCGGCGCTGGATCCGAGCAACAAGCTGGCGCTGGAGCAAGGGCAACTGATCATGGGCATGCTCCACATCATGTCGCAGCGGCTGCCGCTGGAATATCGGTTCGACTGCGATGAGCTCGGGCGTCTGCTCGAGATGTCGCGCCTATTTGGTGAGCAGGCCAGGGGTGGCGGCGAAACCACGGCGGCGTTGCAGGCACTGGCGGCATCGACGGCGCACGGTGCGGATGTACTGAAGCGAGCGCGCGCCGAGCCGGGCGAGGTGTATGAAGCGGTCAAGGAATTGCGCGCCAAGACCAGTGACGTGGTGCAATCGGTATTCAAGGACGGCGAAGCAGCGAGTCGCACGGCGGTGCGAAAATCGGTGCTGGCAATTTCGGCGGAGCAGTTGCAGCGCGACCGCGCTTGGCTAATCGGGCAGGGTTGGGAGCCAGACCCGAAAAGCATTCCGCCGATTGAAAGCCTGATCGCCGCAAGAACCGCCAAAGCCTGAACGCCGAACTGGAACCGCAGACATGACCATGATTGACAAGAACCACCCCTCGCCGGAATGGATTGCTTCACTGCGCAAGCGCTTTCCTGTTGAACGGGAGATTGACCACATTCTTACGCGCAAGATGGAGCGCCGCGGGGGCGTCGGTTTTTCCCCGATTCCGCTGCCGACACTGAGCGCCCAAATCAAGACGCTGTTGGGCAAAGAGTTGAAGGAGGCGTTCAAGATTCTCGATGCGCGCTGGCTGTCGGGCGGTTCGTCGAAGTTGCAGATGGCCTTCACGCTCGATTGGAACCGTCCCGGTGTCGGCCGCGAAAAAACGCCGATGGTGCTGCGCATGGAGCCGGCCGAGTCGATGGTGGAAACCAGCCGCCTGCGCGAATACCAGGTGATCAAGGCGTTCGAGGGCATCGTGCCGGTGCCGCCGGTGTTCTGGGTCGATGCGGAAGGCGAGCATCTACCCTATCCGGGATTGATCTATGGCTTTGCGCAAGGGGTGACCAAGCCGACAACCGCCAAGAGCGGTGTGGCCGGCCTTGGCACCCAGCTCGATCTGGAATTGCGCCAAAAGCTGGCGCCACAGTTCATCGATCATCTCGGCAAAGTCCATACGCGTGATTTCACCAAGGCCGGGTTGGACGCATTCGACGTTCCGCAACTCGGCACGCAAGCGGCAGAGTGGGCGGTGAACTGGTGGGAGCGTGTCTGGGAAGAAGACTCTGATGAAGACTCCCCGATGGTGCGGCTGGCCGCGATCTGGCTGCGGGAGAACATGCCGGTCTGCAACCACTTGTCGATCCTGCATGCCGATTTTCGCGTCGGCAATTTTCTGTTCACCGAGCACGACACGCGTATCACCGCCTGGCTCGATTGGGAGCTGACGCGCATCGGCGATCGTCACCAGGATCTGGCGTGGACCACCAGCAAGGCTTTCGGCGGCTATGCCGAAGACGGCAAGACTTTCCTGGTCGGCGGCCTGTTGCCGGAGCAGGAGTTCTTCGATGCCTA
Organism: Sterolibacteriaceae bacterium; assembly: GCA_025360425.1. GTDB lineage: Bacteria > Pseudomonadota > Gammaproteobacteria > Burkholderiales > Rhodocyclaceae > JANYCD01. Next base: position 2,959 of record JANYCD010000051.1, on the reverse strand, counting down.
CAGCAAAGCTTCCGGCCTCAGCGTGGATCGCAAGACCTTGCACTACTACAAGGTGTTCAATGCCTACATGATGTCGGTGTTGACAACAGGGACCGGCTATCGCATTGCCCGCAACGGCAAGACGCACCAGGACGTGCTGGTCACCTGGTTGCTGGGCGTGGGCTACATGTTGCAGGATGAAGTGCGCATGCTGATCGACGAGGCGCGTTGAGCTGATTATTTTAGTTTTTATTTGCGATGACAAAAAAAACACTTCCGCCGGAACCCGATTCCGAACGGCGCGTTCCGCTCAGCGGCGCGGTCAATTTTCGCGATCTGGGCGGTTATCGCACCGCAGATGGTCAACAAATCCGCTGGAAGACGCTCTATCGCTCCGATTCGCTGGCGGAGTTGACTGCCGCCGACATGGAGATTGTTACAGCGCTCGGCCTGCGCAGTCTGTGCGATCTGCGCGACCACCCAGAGCGCGGTCGCAAGCCTAATCGCCTGCAAGCCGGGCCAACGCTCAAGGTTTATCCGATCGGTTTTCAACCCTACGGCGGAGAGAAAATCGTCACTGGCGTAAAGACGCGAACGATGTCGCCGAGCGAGCTCGCGGCGATGTTTCGCGAAATGTACCGCAGGTTTCCGCTCGAACAGACGGCGATCTATACCCGCGTGCTGGAAGTGTTGCTCGAAGCCGAGGCGCTGCCCGCACTGATCCATTGCACCAGCGGCAAGGACCGCACCGGCTTCGCCGCGGCGACGGTGCTGATGGCGCTCGGTGTGCCGCGTGAAACCATCATCGAGGATTACCTGATCACCAATCGCTATCGCCGCGATCTCACCTTCCTGCTGGGCAAGGACACCGACCCGGAGGCGCTCGCGACCATGAAGCAGGCGCATCCGGAATATCTTGGGGCGGCGTTCAAGTCGATCGATGACAAGTGGGGATCGGACCAGGCCTTCGTGCGGGAAGCACTCGGCCTCACCGAACAGCGCCAGCAGCGACTCAAGGAACTCCTGCTTGAACCCGCGCCTTAAAACGTAGACTCCAAACCCTGCCGAAAGAAACCCGATGCTCCCATCCGACATGATCAAAGGTCTTTCTCTTCCGGTGATCGCCGCGCCGATGTTCCTGGTCTCGGGCCCGGAGATCGTTATCGCCGCTTGCCGCAGTGGCGTCGTGGGTGCTTTTCCCACGCTCAACCAGCGCACCACCGACGGTTATGTGCAATGGCTGGAGCAGGTTGAGGAAGGACTGGCGCTGGGGCCGGAACCAGGCGTCAAACAATTGGGCCCGCATGCCGTCAACCTGATTGTGCACAAGACCAACCCGCGTCTTGAACCGGACTTGAAAGTCACCGTCGAGCATCGCGTGCCCATCGTCATCACCTCGCTCGGTGCGGCGAAGGAAGTGGTCGGCGCGGTGCATAGTTATGGCGGCCTGGTATTTCACGACGTGGTGTCGATACGCCAGGCCGAGAAGGCGCTTGCCGCCGGTGTCGACGGCATCATCGGCGTTTGCGCCGGTGCCGGCGGCCATGCCGGAACCATGAATCCCTTCGCGCTGCTGTATGAGCTGCGGCGACTCACCGACAAGACGCTGATCCTCGCCGGCGTGGTTTCCACCGGCGCACAGGTTGCCGCCGCCATCGTCGCCGGCGCCGATCTGGTCAGTGTCGGTACGCGTTTCATCGCCACACGCGAAAGCATGGCTTCGGCGGCCTACAAGGAAATGATCACCCGCAGCAGCGCGGCCGACATCGTCTACACACCCAAGATTTCCGGCGTCAATGCCAGCTTCATCAGCCAGAGCATCACTGATGCCGGCCTCGACCTGGCAACGCTGCAGCATGAAGGCCCGATCGACATGGGTGCGGAACTGAGCGTGGACAGCAAGGCCTGGCGTGACATCTGGTCGGCGGGGCAGGGCGTTGGCGCGATACGGGATATTCCGGCCACGGCAGAGTTGGTGCGCCGCATGCGGGCCGAGTATGGCGGTGCGCTGGATCGGGCTTTGGCGCTGCGGAAGTAGGAAGATTTCGTTCTCAAGCCACCGGAAGCGCCGAGGTGGCGCTAAGGGGACAAGACGGCGATTCGACCAGCGCTGTCGATTCATGTCAGCTTTGATTTGGTCCGCAACCGGCACATAAGAGGCAATCCGGGTAAGCTCTCGATCTGCATAAATAAGAACTCAAATGGAGAGTATTTGGTGATTCCGATATGTCAGTTGGTATTGAATGTAAATACTCGTGCATTAAGCCAGTTATAGATCAGAGTGGATATGTGACCACCCCATGATAACGATACGCGGCATATTTCTTGGTGTTGTCCTGAGCATAGCCATGCAGGCAGTTGCGCAAACTGCAACTCTTGCCAAAGGCAAGGGGGCTGCCTATGAACCCGACGTTGTGGTGAACAGCTTTACTTTGCAATATGACACTTCGAAGGCATTGGCAATTGATTTTGACTGCACCAACACCGGTGTAAGACCCATCGTTAACATTACGGCCGAAGCCAAGTCGTCGGACGGCGAATACCGCACATACTCTAATTTGCCGTCAATTGTTCCTGTAGGACGGCACGTCCATGCATTGGTACATATTGGACGACCGGAAATATCCACGCCAGCTCATACGGATTCGATAGTGGTGCAAATGTATGAGCCGCGACAAGCTACATTCGTTTACAAGACATTCCCATTGCCGCACGATTGGCCACCAGAATCTGATACTCCGCCATTGGCGGCGGAAAAAGACTGGCGAGTACCAAACGCCACAGACTATACGGGGCACCTTACGTCCGCGCTGCTCGAATCGGACTACGCGCTGCTTGACTGGGCGTTCGCCAAATGGAGCAATGGCGGTCAACGTGACGATGACGGTCGTTGGAAATTGGCGCATTTCGTCGATGCCGGTAAAATCATGGAAAAGTCAGCCACCTCGGAAGCGCTGCGGATTCAGATGCAGAAATGGCG
>JANYCD010000025.1 GCA_025360425.1 Sterolibacteriaceae bacterium | reverse complement strand
TTGCCGTGGTAATCGAACGGGAAAATCTCGTAGCCGGTGTTGGGCTGCAAATGCAGTGACAGCCACAGCGGCAGCAACTGATTGCCGCGCCCCGTCTCCGCCGCCGGATCAAACGTCGTCCCCACCACGGCATGACTACCGTCCTCGACGCCGAACACCAGATAGGCGCGCGCCTTGCCCAGCAGACAGGCCGAATTTGCCAGCGCGGAAAGATACTCACCGAGAACATGAGGTTCATGGCGATTGGATTTGAACTCCAGCCATTCCGTTTCGCGCGGTTCGGTGCGCAGACGGTCAAGCAGGGCGGTGAGTTCTTGCGTGTTCATGTGGCGGCATCTTTGCTGTCCTGCATTGGCCTTGATGCCCGCAACCACTCGCGCAGTTCATCCATGTCATCCAGGTCGACATCCCCGCCCATGCTGCCATCGTCGTTGATCCAGCGCAGGCGGGCCTGGTCCTTGGTCAGGAACAGTACCTTGCCGTAATAGGTCGGCACATGTCGTATCTTGCGGCCGGCGTCCTTGAGGTCTTCCTTGGTCTCGATCAGTCGGATGAGCGGTTCGTCGCCCGGATAGTGCGTCAGGCACACCACAAAGTCGGGATGGAAATAATTGCGATGTTCGCCGCGTACCAGCCGCACCGAATAAGACTTACGATCCGGGTTGCGATGCCACCAGACCACAAAATCGCTTCGATCCAGCGCCTTGGCGAAGGCCAGCTCTTCACCGTTGAGCGCCGTGCCGCCATCGTAGCGATCGGTCAAGTAGGCATTGCCGCCCATGGGCCAGTCGTGATTCGTCATCAGGGCGCGGTCATCAAGCATCAACACCTGATCGACACTCGCCAGCATGTCGGCGCCAGGCGGCAGCACGCCGTAGATATTTTTTCTTGATGCTGCCAGCGGCAGTTCCGTCGGGAACAGCATCGCATCCGGCAGCGGCCCGGCATCCACCGTTTCGCAACGTTCGGCGATCGCTTCGTGCATCGACTCCGCCATCAAATCTGCCTGCCGGATTACAACCCAGTGCGCTGCATCGCGCGCATGGCGCTGCAACGATTTTTCATCCGGCATCTGGTCCGGGTCGAGATCGTCGAACGTGTCGCGTACCTTTTGCAACAGCCGCAGCGCCAGCACCTCGGTGATTACCCGGCAATCCTCGTCTTCCACTTGCGGCAGATTGCGCAGGCACAGCAAGGCTTCACGCGCCAGCGCATTGCGGTCGGTCACGATCTGCACCATTTCTTCGTGCGAGTGGTGCATCGTCAACTCAGTGTGAATCTCGGTTGCCTTCAGCTTGTTGAGCGCCACCTTGATCGCGTCGTCGATCAGCCGGTCGGGCATCACCAGCTTTGCCGCCACAGCGCGGGAAATCTCGCTCATGTCGCCCATTTCTGGGCGCTGTTCACGCTTCAAGGACTTGGGCACCTTGCGCGCCGCCACATCGCGCCGATAGGCCCGCAAGCCGCGCTCGGACAAGGCCTCGATCAACTCGGCTTCCGACCTTGGTTGCGGAGCGCTAGACGATTTTGATTGTGTGTTTATTGGTGTTAAAGGCTGAAGCTCATCGAGCACCGTGTCATCGTCATCGCCGAACATGTCCGGTTGCGGGCCATGAACAATGCGGGTGACTGCGGCCTCGCCCGGCGCGGCAAGCACCAGCGCCTCGCGCTCAGGCAGCGGCAGGTCGTAACTCAGCGGCGCTTGCGGCGTCATCCGGTTGCTGTAGACCACCGCGCCGGAGGCCATTTCCCGGACCATCAGCTTTTCCGTCTGTCCTTCGAGCTGGCTCTTGATCTGGCTGGTCGCCTGCACAGCAGCCTCGAAGCCGCCCTGCGCTTCGGCATTGGCGAGATAGACGAAAGCCGTGTCGAGGTCGGCGGGGATCGCTTGCGTTCTCGGGAAGCGCGCGCGGATCGCTTGCGAAACCCGCATCACCCGGCCGATGAACTGCATCGCGAAGTCGGGGTCGTTCACCGTCTTGGTCGATGCCAACACAAAAGCGCGCGGCGCATCGAAGCCGGTGCCGGCGGATTGTTTGAAGATCAACACTTCCTTGCTCGCGTCATTGGCGATCGCCGCCATCAGCACCGGGTCGGGTTCGTCGGCCGAGTGCTTGCCGATGGCACCCGGCGGCACCTTGCACAAGCGCATCAGGTCGAGTTCGGCTTCTTCCACCGTCTTGTCGCCGTTCGCCACTTGCACCAGCAGCAGTGGCGTCAGGTTCACGCCCGCGTCGGCCAGCTCGCGCTTCAAGCGCTGGTTGCGCTTCCATGCCTGGCGCAACACTGTGCGCTTGAGGTCGGCCACGCCCTGCACGCTCTGGCGCAGGTCATAGACCACGGCTTCGATATAGCGCTTGTTCAATCGCGCATTGACGACATCATCCCGGCTGGCGGTGTATGACTCGAAATTCGATTTGCCCGCACTGGCCAGAAAGTCCAGCAAGCGCTGATCCTTCGGCGTCGCCGTCGCCATGATCAGGAAGTCCGGCACCAGCCATTGCACAAACTTGCCGAACTCCGTGGTCTTGTCCAGCGCGATGTGCGCCTCATCCACCACCATGCCGATGTTCAGTTTCTGTGCCCGTGCGCGGGCGATCAGTTCGGCCAGCGTGCGCGTGTCGTCGTCGCCATCGGCGTCGTAGCCCTTGTTGCGCCACTGCGCACGCGCCACTGCCTGCACCGTGGAGATCAGCACCTGTCCGGCAGCCGCCTCCTGGTTACGGCCGTGCGACAGCAGTTGCGGGCTGAGGTCGGACGAGTTGCTCACCAGCGCATCCAGCGTCTGCGACACCAGATTGACGAAGGGCACGAACCACAACCAGAGCACGCCGCGCTCGGCGCTCACGTTCGCCAGCACCCGCGCCAGCATGAAGGTCTTGCCCGATCCGGTCGGCGCGCGCAGCAGGCACGGCGGGCGGCTGTCGCGCAACAGGGTCTGCGTCATGTTGGCGATGATGGTGGACTGGAAGTGTTCCGGTTCCAGCGTGCCGCCCTGCGCGGCGGTAACGGCTAACGGTGCGGTGACTTTGTCGAGGGATTTCATTCGATCTGTCGCTCCGTCAGTTGCCGCGCAAGGTGGTTTGCCCGCGCAGCAGGGCATCGAGCAGCGAGTAGCTGTTCACGTCGACGCCGCGGCTTTCCAGTTGCTGGCGCACGGTGTCCGGGCGTGGCGAATACACCGCCAGCCGCTCCGCCGGCCACTGCGCCAGTTGATCGATCACCGTTTCATTCACCTCGGTGCATAGCAGCACCTCGACATGGCCGTTGCCCGCGATGCGCAGGATGCTGCTCGCACCGGGCACCGTCGTCGCGCGCGTCTCGCGCAGCGAGAGCAATTGAAAGGCATGCTCCGGCTGTGCGTCGAAATTCACGTCGGCGGTTTCGATCAGGTCGGTCTTGAGATAAGCGAAATCGCCGCCTAGCCCCGGCTTGCCACCATAGCCCCGCATCACGCGACGCAGGCGCTCGGCGCAAACATCGCGGCACAGGTTCTTGTCCGGCTCTTTGCTGGTGGCTTCGGTGCTGGAGCAGAGAATGAAGCTGCGGTTGCCGCCGTCTTCGGCATTCAGTTCAAGCACGGCTTGCCCTGTTGTTCCGGAACCGGCGAAGAAGTCGAGGACGATGTCGTTGGGCTGGGTGGCTTGGGAGAGAAGGTTTTTAATCAGCGAAAGTGGCTTGGCGTAGTTGAAGGCGCGGTCGCCAAAAATCTCGGCAACGACGCGGGCACCTTCTTGATTTGTGCTGGAAACGAAACTGTTATCAGCTTCGTATTCACCATCCTCAAATGTTGGCACGATCCAACTAGAGAGCGGCTGATGTTGATTGCGCAAATCAATTTTGTAGCGTTTGAACCTAGGGCGCCCAAATCCAACTTGCTTGCCGACCCAGAATTCGAGATTGGGCAAGTCGCGACGCAGAATAAGGCTTTTACCAATTTTCGGTACGTCACCGGAGTCTATGGCCGCCAATAGCGCTTCCATCGTTGGCCAAGACTCCACTCGCTGGTCGGTAGGGAAGATAATTTGGCCGAGTCCAATGAATTCCTCAATTGTTTTTGCTTGTACTGTTTGCCCTTCTTTCAAGCGCTCGCTGCTGGCGTACACCCAGACCCGATCCGGGTTTGCTGGGTAAGTGATATCTGTTTTCGGGTCTCTTAATGGGTAGTAGAGGTTGGGTCTCTCTTTGTATGAAAATCCAAGCGTTAAATTGTCTGACATCCAATCGCCGCGTGGATCGTTGTCCGGGTTGCCATACATTTCATAGCTTTTTTCAAAGCCACGGAAGGAGAATCCAACATTGCCATAGACCAGCACATGCTCGTGATCGACGGAGAGAAAACACTGCTGGTCGGCGTTTGACCCTTGTCGTGTTCGCCATGTCATCGTACCCAAGCGCCGCCCCGGAAACACCTCGTCCATCAGCAGTTCCAGCCGCGCCCGGTTCTCGTCGTTGATCGACACCAGGATCACGCCATCTGGCGTCAGCAGATCGCGCGCCAGCGTCAGCCGCCGGTAGAGAAATTCCAGCCACTGCGAGTGGCGCCAGCGGTCGTTGGCGCCGACGTAATGGTCGTTGTAGACCCAGTCCTTGTTGCCGGTGTTGTAGGGCGGGTCGATGTAGATCACGCGAATCCTGCCGCGATGCGTGGCTTGCAGCAGGCGCAGCGAATCGAAGTTGTCGCCTTCGATGATCAGGTTGCGGCTGGGCGACTGCTGTTCATCCAGATGCGACAGATCGGCCAGTAAACGCGGGAACACCAGGTTCGCATTGAGCGCGGCATCGCGCTCAATGGCGTTCGACTCCCAATACAGGCCGAGTTTTTGTTTTGTCAGATGCTCCACCAGCAAGCGCCGCAACTGGTGTTCGTTGAGGTCGCCCAACTGCGCGAGCAGATCAGTCTTGTTGGTTGCCATGGTCTATTGCTTGTACGGGCTGTACGGGCGTTTCAGTGTGGGCGAAGCACGATATTGGTTTGCCATTATGCATGCGGTGTCTCTCATGCCCGTTCCGACACCTTCTCGCCCATCAACCCCGAAGGACGAAACACCAGCACGATGATCAGTACAAAGAAGGCGAACACATCCTGATAGTTGGACCCGAACACGCCGCCGGTGAGGTCGCCGATGTAACCCGCGCCCAGCGCTTCGATCACGCCCAGCAGCACGCCGCCCAGCATGGCGCCACCGAGGTTGCCGATGCCGCCCAGCACGGCGGCGGTAAAGGCCTTCATGCCGAGCAGCGAACCCATGCTGTAGTGGGCCACGCCATAGTTGGCGCTGACCAGAAAACCCGCCAGCGCGGCCAGCGCCGATCCGATGACAAAGGTGAGGGAGATGATGCGGTTGGCGTCGACCCCCATCAAGGCGGCGATGCTCTGGTTTTCGGACGTGGCGCGCATAGCGCGGCCGAGTCGCGTTTGGTTTACCAGCAGCATCAGGCCGGCCATGGTCAGTGCAGCAGTAACCATGATCAGGATTTGCAGATCGTTGATCTGCGCACCAAAAATTTCATGTGCTGCGCTGGGCAGCAAGTCCGGCACCGGATGATAGTTACGGCCCCAGATGATCATCGCCAGTTGTTGCAGCACGATGGAGACGCCGATGGCGGTGATCAGCGGCGCCAGCCGCGGCGCGTTGCGCAACGGCCGATAGGCGACGCGTTCGATGATGAAGCCCAGCACCATGCAGACCAGCGCTGCCACGACCAAACCGATCAAGGCCACCAGCGGCCCCGGCAGCACACCGACCAGCGGCTTGACCACGGCCAGCGCTGTCAGCGCGCCGATCATCACCACTTCGCCATGGGCGAAATTGATCAGGCCGAGGATGCCATAGACCATGGTGTAGCCCAGCGCCACCAGCGCATAGATGCTGCCGAGGGTGAGGCCGTTAATCAGTTGCTGGATGAAGGTTTCCATGAGCGCCACACCAGACAACGGCACCTTGAGGTGCCGTCTGTTGCAATAGAAATCTTCAATAAGGTCCGCTTGGTTTCGCCGGTTCTGCTATAGCCGCAGCAGCGGCAGGCGCCGCGCCGATCGTCTCCACGGCCTTCTTGCCACCCCCGGTGTATTGGTAGATGGTGACTGAAATATCCTTGATGTCACCGTTCTCATCGAATGCCAGCGCAGACGAGGTCACGCCGACATAATTGGTCTTGGGCAGTTCGGCCACGATCCTGGCCGGGTCGGCTGAATTGGCGCGCTTGATTGCTTCCACCACCACCATCACCGCATCGTAAGCGTTAGGCGCATATTGCTGGATGCCGACATTGAAGCGCGCCTTGAAATGCTCCTCGAATTTCTTGCCGCCCGGCATCTTGTCGAGCGGCACGCCGGGCAGCGAGCAGTAATGGCCCTCAGCCGCATCGCCGGCCAGGTTGAGAAACTCCACCGCGCAACCGCCATCGCCGGTCAGCAGTTTGGCCGGGATGCCAAGCTTCTTCATTTGGCTCACCATCGGCCCGGCCTGCGGATACATGCCGCCGTAGAACACGATGTCCGGCTTGGTGGCCTTGATCTTGGTGAGGATGGCGGAAAAGTCGAACGACTTGTCGTCGGTGTGCTCTTCGGCCACGATCTTGATGCCGCTGGCTGCGGCGGTCTTGCTGAATTCTCCGGCCAAACCTTGACCATAAGACGTCTTGTCGTCGATCACTGCAGCCGTCCTGACCTTGAGCGTACCAGCGGCAAACTGGGCCAGCGCTTTACCTTGTTGTCCGTCGTTGGCCATGACGCGGAAGGTGGTTTTGAAATTTTGGTGGGTATATTCAATTGCGGTAGCGGACGGCGACACCTGGGCGATGCCGGCGTCGGAATAAATCTTCGAGGCGGGAATCGACGTGCCGGAGTTGAGGTGGCCGATGACGGCATTGACCCTGGCATCGACAAATTTCTGCGCCACCAGCGTGCCCTGCTTCGGGTCGGCCTGATCGTCCTCGCTCATCAACTCGAACTGCACGTCGCGGCCGTCGATCTTGATCTTGGCGGCGTTGGCATCTTCGATGGCGAGACGCGCGCCGTTTTCATTGTCCTTGCCGATCGCCGCCTGTGGACCCGTCAGCGGCGAGGCCTGGCCGATTTTGACGATCAGTGGCTGGGTCGCCGGGTTTTGTGCTGGCGTGTCTTCCTTTTTGCTGCACGCACTGAGGACCAGCATGGCGGAAAGGAAAAGGACTTTGACGAGGTGATTCATGCGAAAACTCCTGAAGCCAAGGCGGGAGGGGGTTGCCCTGTCCGATTGTTGCCCGCAGGCATGGGCTTGTCAATGTGGAACAGGTGTGGAAAAAGCGCGAAAAAAAGCCACCCCGCAGGATGGCTTTTGTTTCCGCAACAGCGGATTACTTCTGGCTCAGTACCCAGGCGACCAGCTTCTTGGCGTCGGCTTCGGTGACGCCCATGGTCTTGTTGGCGGGCATCGGAATCGCACCCCAGGTACCGGAACCGCCGTTCAGGACTTTCTGTACCAGCTTGGCTTCAGCGTCCTTCTGGCCGGCGTATTTCTTCGCCACTTCCGTGTAGGCCGGGCCGACTTTCTTGGCGCCGATGTCGTGGCAGGCCATACAGCCCTTGGCAGTCGCCAGGGCTTGTTCGTCGGCGGCGTAGGTGGCACCGGCAACAAGCAAGCCAGTGGTGGTCATCAGGGTAACGATCAGGGATTTCATGGACAAACTCCGTTTGTTTGAGAAGGGATCGAACTGCCGCGATTCTAGAGCACTTCAGCCTGCTTTGAAACCGTGGCGACCAGCGCCTCGATGGACGCAAGTGGCGGCAGGCAATTAACGCCTTGGCACACCCATGCGTTGACAGCTTCGCTCTTTGGCTTGGCCAAAGCGGGAGGCAATCCTTCCAGTTCGTTGTCCAAGGCCAGCACCAGTACATGCGGCAAATGCTTGACGGACAAAACTTTTTGCCAGGTACCAAGTTCTGCGGCAGGCCCACGCAAGATGATGGTTTCGGGCGGAGTGAGTGCTTCTTCCAGTGCCTCAATCATGGCGGCGAAACCACTCGCCTGCGCGAACAATTGCGGGGAATAGCACTCCAGAGTCCTGCGCGCGGCGTCCAGATAACGCGCTTCACCCAGCAGATGCCCGAGCCGCTGCAATGCTGTCGCTGCCACGCCGTTGCCGGAAGGCGTGGCGTTGTCGACCCCAGGCTTGGGACGATGGATCAGCGCTTCGTGATCGTGCGAGGTGAAAAAGAATCCGCCGCGCTCGCGATCTTCGAATTGATCGAGCAATACATCGGCCAATTGCGTGGCGAAGTCGAGATCGGCGACCTGGAAATCTGCCTGCATCAGTTCCAATAGCGCCGCGAGCAGAAACGCGTAATCGTCGAGGTAAGCGTTGAGGTGGGCTTTGCCGTCCTTGTAGGTCGCCAGAAGCCGCACGGAAGTCCCACTGGGACTTCCTACGATAACCAGGGTTGCGCGAATGAATTGCATCGCACGACAGGCCGACGCCAGCCACTCGTCGCGTCCGAACACGCGCGCAGCACGCGCCATGCCCTGGATCATCAGAGCATTCCAACTGGTGAGAATTTTGTCGTCACGTCCCGGATGGATGCGCTGCTCGCGCGCATCGAACAGTTTTTCCCGGGCACTCGACAGCAGCACCCGCTCGATGTCGTCAATCGGCGCCGCAACTTTCAGGTTCCAATGGTGGGCTTCGAAGTTGGGCGGCTTGTCGAGCCCCCAGTGGCGGGCGGCGACATCCCACTCGGCTGCGGTCAACAAACCCTGCACTTCGCTGCGATCCCAGACAGTGAACTTGCCCTCCTCGCCTTCGGAGTCGGCATCGAGTGAAGAGTAATAGCCGCCT
>JANYCD010000055.1 GCA_025360425.1 Sterolibacteriaceae bacterium | reverse complement strand
CGCCACTCTGCCCGACTGCCTCTCAGTCACAGCGTGGACCGACGACGGAGAAATCATGGGCGTGCGCCACAAGACGGTATTGGTGGAAGGCGTGCAGTTCCACCCGGAATCCATCCTCACCGAGCGCGGTCACGATCTGCTGAAGAACTTTCTCGTTGAAAGTCGACAATGACGATCACGCCACAGCAGGCGCTGCAGCGCGCCATTGAGCACCGCGAAATTTTTCACGAAGAGATGCTGCACCTGATGCGGTTGATCATGCGTGGCGAGGTCTCACCCGTTATGACTGCCGCCATCCTCACCGGCCTGCGTACCAAGAAGGAAACCATCGGCGAAATTTCCGCCGCTGCGCAGGTGATGCGCGAATTGTGCACGCCAGTAGTAACACCACACAATCCGCACTTCGTCGACATCGTCGGCACGGGCGGCGACAGCGCCCATACCTTCAACATCTCCACTGCCTCGGCCTTCGTTGCCGCCGCTGCCGGCGCGACCGTGGCCAAGCATGGCAATCGCAGCGTGTCGTCAAAGTCGGGTTCCGCCGATGTGTTGGAAGCGCTCGGCGCAAAGATCGATCTCACGGCCTCGCAGGTAGCCGAATGCCTGCAAGCGACCGGCATGGGGTTCATGTTCGCGCCCAATCATCATCCCGCCATGAAGAACGTGGCGCCAATCCGCAAGGAACTTGGTGTGCGCACCATCTTCAACATCCTCGGCCCGCTGACCAACCCTGCCAGCGCGCCGAATACCCTGATGGGCGTGTTCCATCCCGATCTGGTCGGCATCCAGGTCCACGTCATGCAACGCCTCGGCGCCGACCATGTCATGGTGGTGTGGGGCAAGGACGGCCTCGACGAAATCACCCTCGGCGCGCCCACCATGGTTGGCGAATTGAAGAACGGCGAGATCCGTGAATACGAACTCAATCCGCAGGAGTTCGGATTCGAGACGGTTCCCCACGACCGGCTCAAGGTGGCCGATGCACAGGAATCAAAAACCATGCTGCTGCAGGCTTTGGACAACAAATCCGGCCCGGCACGCGACATCGTGATCCTCAATACCGGGGCCGCGCTCTACACCGCGAATATAGTGACTTCCATCGCTGACGGAATCGTCAAGGCACGTGAAGTCATCGCCAGCGGCGCGGCACGCGCGAAGGTGGATGAACTGGTCAAATTCAGTCAGAGGTTTGCCTGATGGCTGACATTCTCAACAAGATTCTTGCGGTCAAGGCCGAGGAAGTTGCTGCTGCGAAGCAGACCAAGTCTTTTGCGACGCTTGAGGCTGAAGCCAAAGCACAACCGGCGCCACGCGATTTCGTCGGCGCCATCCGGCAAAAAATCGCGGCCGGAAAACCGGCCGTGATCGCCGAGATCAAGAAAGCCAGCCCTTCCAAGGGCGTGCTGCGGCCGGACTTTCGTCCCGGCGAGATCGCCGCCAGCTACGCGAAGCATGGCGCAGCCTGCCTCTCGGTTCTGACTGACTGGGAATTTTTCCAGGGCGCGCCCGACTACCTGCGCGAAGCCCGCGTTGCCTGCACGTTGCCGGTGCTGCGCAAGGACTTCATGATCGACCCTTATCAAATCCACGAAGCACGCGCCATGGCCGCCGACTGCATCCTATTGATCGTCTCCGCCCTCTCGCTGCCGCAAATGCGCGAGATGGAAAGCGTTGCGCACGGGCTGGGCATGGCGGTACTGGTCGAGGCCCACGACGGCGAGGAAGTCGACATCGCGCTGCAACTCGATACGCCGCTGATCGGCATCAACAACCGCAACCTGCGCACTTTCGAGGTATCGCTCGACACCACGCTCAACCAGCTCGGCAAGATTCCCAGGGACAAAATCGTCGTCACCGAGTCAGGCATTCTCGGCACGGCTGACGTGAAGCAGATGCGCGGTCGCGACGTGAACGCCTTCCTCGTCGGAGAAGCGTTCATGCGCGCTGCGAATCCCGGCGAAGAGCTGGCGCGAATGTTTGGATAAGCACCTCATAGAATCACAAGGAGATACGCATGTTTTCCAAAACAGTTCGCATTCATAAAATCGGCGGGCCGGAAGTGCTGTGTTTCGAGTCCATGGAGGTTGGCGAACCGGGGCCGGGCGAAATGCGCTTGCGCATCGAGGCGATCGGACTCAATCGTGCAGAAGTCGCGTTTCGCGAGGGCTACTACCTCGACCCGCCCAAGCTTCCGGCACGCATCGGCTATGAAGCATCGGGTATCGTCGAAGCCCTCGGCAAAGACGTAACGGATTTTTCTATCGGCGACGCTGTCTGCGTCATCCCCGGATTTTCGATGAATCAATATGGTGTTTACGCCGAGCGCGCGCTCGTGCCGGCCTCTGCCGTGCTCAAGCGCCCTGCCGGACTCAGCCCGACGGCGGCATCGTCGATCTGGATGCAATACCTGACGGCCTACGGCGCACTGGTCGATATCGCCAAGATCCACAGCGGCGACGTGGTGTTGATCACTGCCGCATCGAGCAGCGTCGGCCTGGCTTCGATCCAGATCTGCAACGCAGTCGGCGCGATACCGATTGCCGTCACACGCACTGAAGAAAAAGCGGAGGCCCTGCGCAAACACGGTGCGGCCCACGTCATCGTCACCGACAAGCAAGACCTGGTGGCGGAGGTCATGCGCATCACCGAAAAAAAGGGCGCACGCATCGCCTTCGATGCAGTCGTCGGCCCGATCGTCGCCACGCTGGCCGCGGCAATGGCTGCGCAGGGCATGCTGATTCTCTACGGCAATCTCAGCGGAAAGAAAAATGAGACCATACTTCCTTTCGGCCCCCTGCTGGGCAAGGGCCTTAGTCTGCGCGGCTATGTCGTATTCGAAATCATTTTCAACCCGCAGCGCCTCGCCACTGCGAAGAAATTTATCGAACAAGGCTTGCAAACGGGACAACTTGTGCCAGTGATTGATCGGGTATTTCCATTTGACCAGATTGCCGACGCTCACCGCTATCTGGAATCAAACCAGCAACTGGGCAAAATCGTTGTCACGGTGTCCTAGCCACTGCCGCGCAAATCAATCATTTGATAAGAAGGAACTTGCCATGGACGCACTGGGTTTTCAGGGGCTCAAAGTAGTTGCACTGGCAGTAACGGACATCACGCGCGCGCGACGGTTTTACAGCGAGACCCTGGCATTGCCTCCCGCGTTCGAAGGGTCGCGACAGGTCGGTTATTCGCTGGGTAATGTCATCCTGATGCTGAAGGCGGTGGCCGACGGATGGTATGCGCAGCCGACCGACCAACTCAATCCACGCCTCACGCTGGCGACCGATCATGCGCCGGATACGGAGCGTGCATTGCTGGCGCGTGGCGTGACGGTCAGCAACCCGGTGCAGGCCTATCACGACGAAGGATTCTATGTCGGCGGTTTTCTCGATAGCGAAGGCAACCGGATATGGTTCTGCTCGCCGATCGAGACCGGGGATGCAGCGTCGGCGTAGAAAGAAAATTTCGGATTCAAGGATTTTGCAAGAGGAGCGCAGCACATGCAACGCATCGTGATCGTCGGTGGCGGAGCCGGTGGATTAGCGCTGGCCACACAGCTCGGCAAGCGACTCGGCAAAAAGAGGCTTGCTGAAATCACACTGGTCGACTCTGCGCGCACCCATGTCTGGAAACCCCTGCTGCACCAATTGGCGGCAGGAAGTTTCGATACGCACGCCGAAGAAATCGAATACCTGGCGCAGGCGCGCTGGAATCATTTCAAGTTTCGCCTCGGCAACCTGGTCAGCGTTGATCGCACCAACAAGACCATCGCACTGGCACCCAGTTACGACGACACCGGCGCCGAGATCACGCCGGCCCAGCAAGTCGCTTACGACACGCTGGTAGTCGCGGTGGGCAGCCAGACCAATGACTTCGGCACCCATGGCGCGGCCGAGCACACCATCAAGCTGGACAACCCGCAAGCCGCCAAGCGCTTCAACGACCGGCTGATCAACGCCTTCATCCGCGCCCAGACGGTGCCGCGTGATGCTGGTAGTGGCCGCTTGTCGGTGGTGATCGTCGGCGGTGGCGCTACCGGCGTAGAGCTGGCGGCGGAACTGCACGCATCGGCGCGGGTGTTGGCCAACTACGGCCTCGACCACATCCACCCGGAAAAGGATTTGCAGATTGTTCTGGTAGAAGCTGCGCCGCGCCTGCTGTCGCAACTGCCGGAACGTTTGGGCGAAGCGGCGGTGCGCGAGTTGCGCAAGCTGGCCATCGAGGTACACACCAATGAGAAGGTGGTTGAGGTCACCGCCGACCACGTGAAGATGGCCAGCGGCAAGGTCATCATGTCCACCCTCACGGTGTGGGCTGCCGGCGTGAAGGCCGCCGATTTTCTCAAGGGTCTCGGTGGCGAAGAAAAGTTGGAAACCAACAAACTCAATCAACTGCTGGTCAATGGCAGCCTGCAAACCACGTGCGACGAAAACATCTACGCATTCGGCGATTGTGCCGCCTGCCAACAACCCAATGGCAGTAGGGTGCCGCCGCGCGCGCAGGCGGCGTACCAGCAGGCCATGTACCTGACGCATGCGCTGACACAACGCGTAGCGGGTCGCAAAGTTGCGCCATTTGTTTACAAGGACAAAGGCTCGCTCGTATCCCTTTCCGAATATTCATCAGTCGGCAGCCTGATGGGTAGCCTGACGCGAGGCAGTCTGTTCATCGAAGGCCAGCTCGCCAAGCTGATGTACTGGGGCTTGCACAAGCAGCATCAACTGGCGCTGGGCGGCTTCAAAAAGACTGCGTTGATCACGCTCTCTGAACTGCTCGACCGCACTTACCGGCCGCGCATCAAGCTGCATTGAAGCGCGAAATCTACTAATCGGACTCCGCCACCTTCGCACGCCCGCCATTCCTCCGCCACGTCGCCGGCGGCGAGCCGAATTCGCGTTTGAAGGCGCGATTGAATGCCGCTTCGGATTCGTAGCCGATTTGTTCCGCAATCGCCGCGAGTGACTGATTGCCCGAACGCAGTTGTTGCGCAGCAAGTTGCAGGCGCCATTGCGCGAGATATTGCATCGGCGGCATATCGAGCAGATCGGTGAAGCGCTGCGCCAAAGCGGAACGCGACATGCCGCTGCGATTGGCCAGTTCCTCCACCGTCCACGGATGGCTCGGTCGTTCATGCATCAGCCCAAGTGCGCGCGCCACGAAACGGTCGCGCAAGCCGCCCAACCAGCCCTTGCGGTCCTCCGGAATCGAATCGACGTAACGGCGGATCGCCTCCACGAACAACAATTCCGACAGCTTGGACAGCACCGTCGCACCACCCGGCCGCGAACCGTCGGCTTCCTGCGCGGCGAAGCGCACCGAAGACTCCAGCCACGCGGCGGACGAACCGCGCATGTCGACCTTGAACAACCGCGGCAGCGCGGCAAGCAGCGGATTTTTTGCCACCCCCTGTACCGCCAGAAAACCGCACACGATGTGCGCCTGCTCGCCGCCGCCGTACGCCAGCGTCATCACGGCGCCGGCAGATGCCTCGACCTTCTCGGCCAGCAACGCAGCAGCCGGCACTGGCTGGAGGCCGCGCGCGCTACCCATGATGTGGGGTTCACCCTGCGGCACAACCAAAATGTCGCCCGCGCTCAAGTCAACCGCTCCGGCCGGATCATCGGGAAGCATCGCCCAGCACTTCCCTGCAGTGATGAAATGAAACGACACGACACGATCGGAAGTTGGTAAATAGGCCGAGCAGAGCGCTTCGTTCTGTTCGCTGGTAAGACACCACGGTGCGGAAAATCGCGCGTCCAGGAACACCGCACCTGTTAGCTGGACTGCGCGCAAAACCTCGGAAAGAGCATCCATGAACGCAACGTTGCAGCGTCTCGCGCAAGAAAGCTGGACGCTGAATCATTTACCGGGATGGGCAAGGCGGAAATAATAACACCGTGGAATTTCGCTCCACCCCTCTGATCGTCAACAGCCAAGGAGATGCAGCATGAGCAGGACTTATTCAGGAAGTTGTTTTTGCGGCGCGGTGCAACTCACCGTCAGCGGTGAACCGACCGCGATGGGCTATTGCCATTGCGAGGTGTCAGCCTGGCTGAATAAACCTCAAGGAGAAAAATCATGACGACCGCTGAATTGGAAACACCGATGGAAGCGCCGATGAAAGAACTCAAAGCCCGCCTCAAGGCCACATGGATGGCCGGCGATTACGGGCATTTCGCCACCTTCATGGAGCCGGGCGCCCTGGAATTCCTCGCCCGCCTCAGCGTCGTGCCCGGCACGCGAATGCTCGATGTCGGCTGTGGCGCCGGCCAGATCGCTATTCCGGCGGCGTCCGCCGCCGTGCGCGTGACCGGCGTTGACATCGCCGCCAATTTAATCGAACAGGCACGCACCCGCGCCAGAGCGGTGGGCGTGGATGCCCATTTCGAAGAAGGCGATGCGGAGATGCTGGCCTTCGGTGACGCCACGTTCGATCTGGTGGTGAGCCTGATCGGCGCCATGTTCGCGCCACGTCCAGACAAAGTCGCCGCCGAACTGCTGCGCGTGTGCCGGCCCGGCGGCCGCATCGCCATGGCCAACTGGATGCCCGAAGGTCACGTCGGCCAGATGTTCAAGATCATCGGCCAGCACGTGCCGCCGTCGCCGCTCATGGTATCGCCGCTGAAATGGGGTGACGATGCAACCGTGCGCGAACGTCTGCAGAGCGGCGTTACCAGCCTGGTCACCACCATGCGCCTGTATCCGATGCGCTACCCCTTCCCGCCGGCGGACGTGGTAGAGTTTTTCCGCGCCTATTACGGCCCGACCAATCGTGCCTTTGCTGCGCTCGATGCGACCGGACAAAAGGCATTGCGCCATGATTTGGAGCAGCTCTGGTCAGCCAACAACCGGGCACGCGACGGCGCGACGCATGTCGATGCGGAATATCTCGAAGTGGTGGCGATCCGCAGCTGAAGCCAAATATCCGAATGCGAAGGACGCAGCCATGTTGATGCTCGACACCCGATCCATCAGTTGGTGGTATTGGCTGGTGAGTGCAATCCTGCTCACAGCCGGCATGCGCGGCCAACCAGCCGGTTTCCTCCTCGCCATCGGCCTCACGGTGGTACAGCTCATCCACTTCGGCATGCGCGAACACAGCCTGGTCGCATTCCCGATTCAGGTGCGGCTTGCGTATCTGTTGCTGCTGCTGATCGCCCTGCCGGAAAACCTCCAGTGGATTTACTGGATACCGACCATCGGCACTTGGGCGCAGGTGCTGTTCGGCTATTGCGCCATGGCGCGTCTGGTGTCGCTGCTGCCGTGGAACCGCAAACAGCCGCTCTCGTTCGCGCTGCTTGAACAGACTTTCCTTTCCGCGCCGGTCCGGGGCAACATCCTGCAAGGCCTGCCGCCGGTGTGATTGAGCCGACGTCGATGGCATCCCTCAAGTGGGGTATCTCAGTAATGAAAACGCAATTGGGCGATCAACAATGCCTCACCCTCGATGCGATACACCATGCGATGTTCATCGGTAATCCGGTGCGAATGCCCAATCTGTTCGCGCCGATTGAATCTTGACTCGGGTCAAGGTATTAAATTAAAGCCACTCTCTTTTTTGGTGTGCTACCGCACAGCAGTTCCTGTGGAACAGTTTTACATTCGCATTCAGTCCACCCGCACCACAGAGGCTTGATATATGAATCCAGGAGAAATGTCATGATGACAGAAACCCCCGTTGCGACCATAAAGGTTTTGGTCTCCACAGATGGAAGTAACTATTTTCTTAGAAGCGACGACGTCCCCGGCTTACACGTATGGGGAAATTGCGAACAAGATTTACAAGAACGGGTTATAAAAGCAATTCAAGCATTTAAATGGAACAAAGGAATTGACGTAGATGTATTCCCCGAAAATGATTTGGCTGCATTCCCAGATACTTCCATAAAGCGAACCGATAGTTTCGTGGTCGCTGCTTCTACCTCAATTCGATGATCGTGCCAATGCTTCTTGAAAAACAGCAAGTCGAGGCCAAGCTGCACTCGCTTGGTTGTGAAAAAATAAAAAGTCCTATTGAGGGATCAAGCGCATGGAATACTCCTTGGGGATTTCATTTTTTTGTAATTGAAATTCCGCCAGATCGAGATACGCCACAGTGGGATTTCAACTTACTGTTAAAAGAGATTGAGGCCACGCGACCAGCATTGCATTAAAAATAAACTCGCTTCGATGGGTTTTGTTTCTCAGGCGTTATCTCCAGTCCAGACGGGGCTTCCTTAATAGCCCCTGGAACACGCCATGGGAGAAAGTGGCGCCGTTTGTTTGCGCAATCGTTAAAGGCCGCAACGGCTTTTGGCGGCGATAGCGAGGTAACCCCGGGGTAACCCGAGCACAATGAAAAACGGCCCCCAATCTTTGGGAGCCGCTTGAAATTTGGTGGCTAGGGGCGGAATCGAACCGTCGACACGCGGATTTTCAATCCGCTGCTCTACCAACTGAGCTACCTAGCCATCTTTCCTGAAACCGTCCCGACACGGACACGCGTTTGACCAATCCGTTGCGCAGCGACAAATCCGGGAGGGCGGATTATAGCCGACCGCCCCATCATTGGGAAACCGGGAATGAAACCGCGCTGGGTTTTTCATCAGAGGTGCAGGCAGAGATCGATGCAGTCAGCACCTTGCGCAACATTCCGCAGGGCGACATGATCGTCCGTGCCGGCGATGTCTGCGGCGACTGCCGAGTTTGCGCTTCAGCGCCATCTACGACGTCGACATTGACCGCAACGTGCTCATCCTCACTAACGCTTGCTGAAGACGCTTTACATGCTCTCCTTCAGTCACGGCAAACGCATCACCGACGGGCAGGACATCGTGATCGAGATGTCCCAAGAGGCACGCCACCTCAAGCAAGCCATCATCATCAAGGCCGAGTAAAGCGTCATCCTGCGAAGTGGTGCCTGGGGCATCGGCATGGGCTTCACGCCGGACCCGATGCAGATTCCGCCGCTCATTTGCGTCATGGTCCGATAGACTTCCCAAAAGCGCTACCCGGAAAATTCACTCAAACGAACTAAAGGAAGAGCCACATGATTAGCGCCAAGGATCTCGATTTCCACACGACAGACCCCGACTGCCACAACTGGGCAGAAACCAATTACTTCGCCTTCTTCAATGCCGAACACGCCGTCTGCGGCCATCTCCAGGCCCTGTTCCGCCCCAACCTCGGCGTCGTCATGAGCGATGTGCGCGTCTGGCGCGGGCTGGTGGAGCGCTCGGAGGACACCTGGTACATCGCCAATCATTTTCACATGCCGATCCCCGAGCCACGCAACCTGCGCGAGTACACGCTGCTCAATGGCCTCAGCGTCAAGGCCCTGAGCCCGCGCGACTATCGCGTCGACTACCTCGGCATCGAGGACAGCAGCATCCACTTCGACGTGCGCGGCATCATGGAACCCTACGACATCGCCGATCCCGACATGGACCCGATAACGCGCAAGACCAAGGGCGAAAGCTGGACCTTCTCCTCGGCCTACAACGGCCACTTCGACATGAGCGCCCGCGTCACCGGCACGGTTACCGTGCGCGGCGAAACCATTCCCGTCGATTGCGTGCAGGTGATGGACCATAGCTGGGGGCCGCGCACCGAAGTCGACCTCGCCGCCATGATGTGGCTGGGTGCCGACTTCGGCGACAATTTTGCCATCCACGCCTTCTTTCCCGCCGACCCAGCCAACTCCGCAGTGCTGACGCCCCTGGCGCACGGCTACGTCACCGAAGGCGGCAAGGTGCGCGGCCTCGTCAGCGGGCGCCTGCACATCACCCGCCTCGCTTACCAGCCGATGGCCATCGTCTTCGACGCGGTGGACGAAACCGGCCGCAGTTATCAACTCCATGGCGCCACCATTGCCGGCGGCCCCTGGCCGGTCTATCCCAGCGTCGACGTCGGCCTTGCCCTGGTGCGCTGGACCATGGACGGCAAGGTCGGCCACGGCATGGCGATGGAAAATTCGAGCATGGCCTACCGCACGCGGCACGGCAAGGCGGCAAAGCGCTGAATCAGTGACTCAACTGGATCACCGATTCGGGCGGTTTGAATATGCAGAACTATCCGCTGGACATGATGGCGCGCCTGTGCGGACGGCGCTGGAATAGCGCACCGGGTAATATCGATACCTGAGTAAACTTCAGCAACCGCCGCAGCGCCTGCTGCCAGTCAAATAAAAACGAGGAGACCACAGTGAGTACCATCCGCCCTTTCCGTTTCGAGATTCCTGAAACCGCCATCACCGATCTGCGCCGCCGCCTGACCGATGCTCGCTGGCCGGAGCATGAGACCGTCAACGACTGGAACCAGGGCGTACCGCTCGCCTACGTCAAGGAAATCTGCGAATACTGGCGCACGGATTACGACTGGCGCCGTTGTGAGGCACGGTTGAACGCGCTGCCGCAATTCATCACCGAGATCGACGGTCTCGACATCCAGTTTGTCCATCTGCGTTCCAAACACGAGAACGCGCTGCCGATGGTCATGACGCACGGTTGGCCGGGCTCGGTGATCGAATTCCTCAAGGTGCTCGGCCCCCTGACCGATCCGACTGCCCATGGCGGCAACGCCGCCGACGCCTTCCACGTGGTTTGTCCGACGCTACCCGGCTTCGGTTTCTCGGGAAAACCCACCGCGCCCGGCTGGAAAGTGCCGCGCATTGGTCGCGCCTGGGGTCAGCTCATGGCACGCCTTGGCTATGACCGCTATGTCGCGCAAGGCGGCGACTGGGGCTCGACGGTGACCCACGCCATCGGCATGTCGGAAACCACGCACTGCGCGGCAATCCACGTCAACATGCCGCTGGCGTCGCCGAGTGAGGCGTCGATGCAGAACCCGACCGAGCAGGAGCAATCCGCGCTCGCCGGCTTCCAGCATTACTTTGACTGGGACTCGGGTTACTCGAAAGAGCAAAGCACGCGACCGCAGACTGTCGGCTATGGTCTGACGGATTCCCCGGTCGGCCAGTGCGCGTGGATACTCGAGAAGTTCTGGGCCTGGACGGACTGCAACGGCCACCCTGAAAACGTGCTGACGCGCGACGAAATGCTCGATGACATCATGATGTACTGGTTGCCCGCCGCGGCGGCCTCATCGGCGCGGCTGTATTGGGAGAGCTTCACCGAATCGCTGGCCGAAAAATCTCCGATCCACATGCCGGTCGGCGTGAGCGTCTTCCCGCGCGAGATTTTCCGTGCTTCGAAGCGCTGGTGCGAAGGGCGTTATTCCAAGTTGATTCACTACAATGCGCTCGACAAGGGCGGGCACTTCGCCGCCTTCGAGCAGCCGGCGACATTTGTCGATGAGGTGCGCACCTGTTTCAGGCAAGTGCGCTGACGCACAACTCCGGGAACCAAAACCGTCATGAAAATCCTGATCGTCTACGCCCACCCGCACCCGACCTCCTTCAACGCCGCGATGCTCAAGACTGCGGTCGATACGCTTGAAGCCGGGGGCCACGAGGTCAGGGTTTCTGACCTCTACGCCATGGGCTTCAATCCGGTGGCGTCGGACAAGGATTTCAAGGAGCGGCGCTTCTCCGGCCACCTGCAATACGACCGCGAGCAGAAGCATGCGGTGGAACACCACACCTTCAGCGACGACATCGCGGCGGAGATCGAGAAGGTGCTCTGGTGCGACACGCTGATCCTGCAGTTCCCGCTCTGGTGGTATTCGGTGCCGGCGATCATGAAAGGCTGGTTCGACCGCGTCTTCGCCAACGGCCTCATGTACGGCCAGCTTGGCCGCTTCAACCAGGGCGGCATGCAGGGCAAACGCGCCATGGTATCCACCACCACCGGCTGCTTCCCCGGCATGGTGGATGAGGGCGGCATCATGGGGCACCTCGATGCCGTACTCTGGCAACTGCAATACGGCACCCTTGCCTACGTCGGCTTCGACGTGATGGAACCTTTTGTCGCCTGGTCCACCCGCTACCAGGACGACGACCAGCGCCACGCGTACATCGCCGCCTACGCCGAACGACTGCGCAATCTCGACGCGGTGCCGATCAAGTACGTGCACCCGGTGGAGGATTTCGGCAAGGACTGGAAGCTGAAACCGGGCATCGCGCCCAAGACCTTCGGGCATCAGCCATTCAAGAAGGCCGGTTGAAATTTCAATCACCGGATGGTTGCAACCTGCGCCATATCGCCGCCGGCGGGTTCAAGCCAGCGGAAATCCTTATCGTCGAATCCGTCCGGTCGCATCCAGCCGCGCTGGCGCGTGCGCGGGTTTTGAGTTTGTTGTCGAAGTAACCTCACCGGCGACACATGCTTGGCTGGTCCGGAACACCACCTTAAAGTATGGGTATAAGATGGTAGCGATCGCTAGTATTTGCTCCATACGCGATCAATAATTTCCGCAAACCTGCCTGTCATCGGCCGGTTCCGGAAATATCAACGCGAAATCAATCGAGGAGAAAACCCATGTTCAAGGCTGCGGCGCTGCTCAAGCGCAAGAAGGGCATGTCGATGCCCGACTTCATCAAGCATTACGAGTCGATTCATGCGCTGCTGGCGGTGAAGGGTGTGCCCAGCCTGAAGAAATACGTGCGCCACTTTTTGACGTCGGTCGGCAACGACGAATACGGCGTCGACGAGCTGCCCTACGACGCGATTACCGAGATCTGGTTTGACGATCGCGCCGACTTCGAGCGCGGCATGGCAGAACTGATCGCGCCGGCCACCCGCGCCGCGATCATCGCCGACGAGGTCAACCTGTTCGAGAAAGACCTGATCCGTTTCGTCACCTTCGAGGATCGCGAGTCGGAACTCGGC
>JANYCD010000086.1 GCA_025360425.1 Sterolibacteriaceae bacterium | reverse complement strand
ATGCACAGCGCAGCGGCCTCGGCGGTGACATTGGGACGCGCTTCGTAAATGATGCCGACCACGCCAAGCGGAACCCGCATCCGGCCCACCTGGATGCCGCTGGGGCGACGTTTGAGATCGGTGATCTCGCCCACCGGGTCGGCCAGCGTAGCGACTTGTTCGAGCCCTTCGGCCATCGCCTCCACGCCTTCAACGGTGAGGGTAAGGCGGTCGATCATTGCTGCATCCAGTCCGTCACGTTTTGCTTCGGCAACGTCTTCAGCATTGGCGGCCAGCAGTTCATTCCGGCTTTGGCGCAGCGCCTTCGCCATCGCCAGCAGCGCGTTGTTCTTGGTGGCCGTTGAGGCTTTGGCGACTTCAGCTGCAGCAGCGCGGGCTGCTTGGCCAATGCCTTCCATATAACTTTTGATGTCCATGGTTTGCCTGAAGTTCGACGTTTGTCTGTGCGCCATTGTACCGTTCGCAACCAGGTAGTTTTCCGCCGTCCCTTCGTGCCGATGTCCATGGCATCATGGACAGCAGGTTATTTTCCCTGCCTTAACCCCGTTGACCGATCTGAGACGTTTAAAGCTCCACACCCTCATCGATTGGAGATCTTCATGAAAGCAGTTTTGCCCCTTGTCGCTGCGCTTGCCTTTTCCACCCTGGCTCAGGCCGGGGCGGTGAATGAAATTACATCGACGGCTGCTGACCGCAGTGGCACTGCGGTGACTGTCTACAACGACAACCTGGCGCTGGTAAAGGAGCAGCGCAAGCTCAATCTACCCGCTGGCCCGGTGCGCCTGTCGCTGCGCGAAGTATCGGCGCAACTGCAGGCCGAGACGGCCCTGTTGCGGGCGGTGACCGGCAAACCCATCACCCTCATTGAACAGAATTTCGATTTCGATTTGCTCACGCCGCAAAAGCTGCTGGATAAATATGTCGGCCGCGAGGTAATGGTGATCCGCACCAATCCCATCAACGGAGCCGAGACACGCGAAAAAGCCACGGTATTGGCGGCGGGACAAGGCACGGTATTGCGCTTTGCCGACCGCATTGAAACCGGTGTACCGGGGCGCATTGTTTACGACAGTGTGCCGCCCAATTTGCGCGACCGGCCCACGCTCTCGGTGTTATTCGATGGCGCGGGCGGCAATCAGACTGTGGAGCTTTCCTACCTCACCGGCGGGCTATCGTGGAAGGCCGACTACGTGGCTGAGCTGGCGGCGGATGGCAAGTCGCTCGATCTGTCCGGCTGGGTGACGCTGACCAACAGCAGCGGCGCGAGTTATGACAATGCGAATTTGCAACTGGTCGCAGGCACGGTGAATCGGGTCGCGAACCAACAGCCGATGACCTTGGGCAAAATGGCGCGGGCCGAAATGATGGATAGCGCGGCGGCCGCACCGCGTGAAGAGAGTCTTTCCGACTATCACCTTTATACCTTTGATCGGCCCACCACCCTGGCGGAAAATCAGACCAAACAACTGGCCCTATTATCCGCCAGCAATGTGCCGGCCGAGCGCGAATATCTGCTGGCCGGTGCCGAGTATTACTACCAGAGCCGGTATGACACCCTCGGCGAAAAGTTGAAACCTGCCGTGTTCCTCATATTCCAAAACAGAGGTAGCCAATTGAGCAAACCCTTGCCCGCAGGCACGGTGCGCGCTTATGCACGCGACAGCCAGGGCGCCGCCCAATTTGTCGGCGAAGACCACATCGAGCACACCGCGAAGAACGAGACCGTGCGCCTGCGCCTGGGCGAAGCCTTCGACATCACCGCCGAGCGCAAACAAACTAGCTACAAGCGCATCAATGATCGCGTGGTGGAAACGAGCTATCGGATTGTCATACGCAATGCCAAGCCGGAAAAGACGGTGGTCAAGGTGCAGGAGCCGTTGCCGGGTGATTGGGAAATCACCCAGGAAAGCCAGAAGCACACCAAGACCTCCGCCCACACCGAGCAATGGAATGTGGTCATTCCCGCCGAAGGCAGCACCACGCTGGAGTACACGGCGCGCGTGAAATGGTAAGCCGGGGACAATGATGCGTCGCCTGCTGCTATGTTTACTACTGGGACTGGTTACGACTGCGGGAGCCACAGAAACGGGCGTGACCGCACCACCAATCGGTCTGCCCGCCCCGCCCGCAGTGACCCTCGCCAATGTCTGGCGCGGCGATAGCGACCCCACCGGCTATTGGGTCAGCGAAAAGCTGGATGGCGTGCGCGGCTACTGGGATGGCAAGCAGTTGCTCACCAAGGGTGGTGCGATCATCAAGGCGCCCGCCTGGTTCACCGTCGACTGGCCCGATCATCCGCTGGATGGAGAACTCTGGGCCGGGAGAGGCAAGTTTGCGGAAGCCGTCTCCACCGTGCGCAGCCAAACACCGGACGACGCAGCATGGAAGCGCATGCATTACATGCTGTTCGATTTGCCCGCGCATCCCGGCCGCTTCGACGAGCGCGTCGTTGCGCTCAAGGCCGTTGTCGCGCAGATGCATCAGCCTTGGGTGGACATGATTGCCCAGACTCCAGCCACCACGGCTGCCGACATCAAGCGTCGTTTGCGCCAGGTGATCAAGGCGGGCGGTGAAGGCCTGGTGCTGCACAAAGGCGACGCGCCTTATCGCGCAGGGCGCAGCGATGATTTGTTGAAGGTGAAACCTTATCTTGATGCAGAGGCGAAAGTCATCACTCTGCTGCCGGGCAAGGGAAAATATGCGGGAATGATGGGCGCGCTGCAAGTGGAAACAGAATCCGGTCGGCGCTTCAAACTTGGCACCGGTTTTACCGATCAGGATCGGCGCAATCCGCCACCTGTCGGCGTGTGGGTGACATATCGCTATCGGGATGTCACCAGTTCAGGCTTGCCGAGATTTGCGTCTTACCTGCGGGTGCGGACAGATCGAGAGCCGTTACCTTTTGACCCGCCGCGATAGCGAAGACGTAATAGTTACTCTCGCTTATGGGTAGCGGGGGTGGAGAATCAAACTGTTTTTTGTGGTGAGAGCCGTAGCGCAAGCTGAAGCATCTCATCCCAGATATCGCCTTTGGCCAGCCCTTTGATCATGCGATCAATGCGCGCCGCATGCAGCAAAGCGTTACGCGCGGTGACCGCCTTGATGCGCTGAGCGGCGGCGCGAACCAGATTTTGGCGCGGACCGAAAACCTTGGCTTCGCGTAGCGCACTCTCAACCGGCAGGCCTCTATCCATGGCGGCGCGGACCTGGGCGATGGCGCGAGTTTCAGAAGCCAGCGCCCACAACAGCAAGGGCGGAGCGGTATCTTCAGCGCGCAAGCCGTCGAGCAATCTGGCATAGCGCACAGTATTCCCCGCCAGCAGCGCCTCGCGCAGTTTGTCCAGATCAAAGCGGGCCACGTCATGTACTGCGGCTTCGACTTGTTCCATCGTCAGTTGTCCCGCGGGGTGCAACAGTGCCAGCTTCTGCAATTCCTGATGAGCGGCAAGCAGGTTGCCTTCCACGTGCGTGGCGATGAAATCGAGGACTTCGCGCGGTGCAGTTTGTTTTTGTCGGGCGAGTCGCGTTGCGATCCATGCTGGCAGTTGTGCCAGGCCCGGTGCATTGCACTCAACCACGACAGCAGCATTGTTCAATGCAGTAAACCATGCGGCTTTTTTTGCTTGCCAGTCGACCAGCGGCAGGCTGATCAGCGTCACCAGACCCTGGCCGAGTTGTCCGCAGTAACGCTGCAAGGCGTCGCCGCCATCGCGTCCCGGCTTGCCAGAAGGGATGCGCAGGTCAATCAGTTTCGAACCACCAAACAATGAAAGATTGCCCGAAGCCATCAGCAACTCGTCCCAGCGGAAATGGGGTCCGGCGATCAGCACTTCGCGTTCTTCGAAGCCCTGCGTGCGTGCCGCAGCGCGGATCGCGTCCGCTGCCTCGATCGTCAGCAGGGGTTCGTCACCATGCACCACATACAGCGGCGCCAGCGGCTTTTCCAGATGCGCGGCAAGTTGTTCCAGCCGCAGTTGCATGGTTATTCCTTGCTTTCGGCAGGCTTGAGGTTCGCCGCCGCCAGGCGGCGCAACAACTGTTGCAACAAATCGTTCTGAATGTCGCGCCAGAGCAGAGATTCCTCAGCTTCCTTGGACAGCACCTGATCGTCATTGAAGGTGATGTCACGCCGCATAACAATCCGGCTGGGCGCCACAAGCGGTTGGCCGGCAGCATTATCCACCTTGAAGGTAAAAGCCCGCACCAACTCGTACTCGCGCACACGCCCGGCGGAGTTGAGCGACAAGATATTTTTTGTCTGGGTATCGGCGAGCACCGATAACACCGCTTGGGCCTCTTTTGGATTATCGACAATCGTGGTCTGGCTGGAACTGGTGATGGTCCGCGCCATCTCGGCACGAAGCGCAGAGCTTTCCGGCAGGGCGATATTCAGCGTCGTAAACGGCAACTCGGCCGAGCCGCGCAGATGAAAGCCACAGGCCGCGAGGGCCAGAGCGCAGAGCACGACGGCAAATCTACGGATCATGATGTTCAACCCTTGTTGCAAGCAGACAGAGTAACGGATTTTCGAGGTACGGTCATACCACGATGTTCACCAGGCGCCCCGGTACCAGCACCACCTTCTTCGCCGGCTTGCCTTCCATGTGCTTTATGGCCGCCTCGGAAGTCAGCGCAGCATGTTCGATCACATCCTTTGCCGCATCGGCCGCGACGCGCAAATTACCGCGCAGTTTGCCGTTGATTTGCAGCACCAGATCGATTTCGTCCTGCTTGAGTGCTTCGGCCAACGGCTCCGGCCATGAAGCATTCAGTATTTCGTCGCCGTAACCAAGTTCGCGCCATAGCGTATGGCAGATGTGCGGCGCAATGGGTGAAAGCAGGCGCAACAGCATGGAGAAACCTTCCAGCACGACTGCGGCATGGCCGGCTTGATCCGTTGACGCTTTTTCCAGGGCGTTGAGCATTTTCATTGCCGCCGATGCCACCGTATTGAACTGCAACTTGGCGAAATCGTAATTGGCCTGTTTCAACACCAGATGAACTTCGCGTCGCGTCGCGGCGAGTGCATCGGGTAATGTGGATGGCAATGCAGGTTTGGCGGATATCGCCGCACGAATGCCATGGCCGAAGGCCCACACTCGCTTGAGGAAACGATAGGCGCCTTCAACACCGGAGTCGGCCCACTCCAGCGTCTGCTCCGGCGGCGCGGCGAACATCATGAAGAAGCGCGCGGTGTCGGCACCGTAGGTTTCGATCAGCGACTGCGGATCGACGCCGTTGCGCTTGGATTTGGACATGGTGCCCATGCCTTGATAGTCCACGGCTTTGCCATCGCTCTTCGCCATTGCGCCGATGGTGCGCCCGGCATCATCCAGCTTGAGAGTCACTTCATCCGGTGCGAAATACTGGATGCCACCCTGTTCGGTGCGCCGCGAGAAGATGTGGTTCAGCACCATGCCCTGCGTCAGCAAATTGCTGAAGGGTTCGTCGTGATGCACCAGACCCATGTCGCGCATTACCTTGGTCCAGAAACGCGAATAAAGCAGATGCAGGATGGCGTGCTCGATGCCACCGATGTATTGGTCCACCGGCATCCAGTGATCGGTGCGCTGATCGACCATGGCCGTTGTGTTATGCGGCGCGCAGAAGCGCGCGTAGTACCAGGACGAATCGACGAAGGTATCCATCGTGTCGGTTTCGCGCGTCGCCGGCTTGCCGCATTTGGGGCAAGTGCAATTGACGAAGTCGGCGCGCTTCTTGAGTGGGTTGCCGGAACCATCCGGCACGCAGTCTTCAGGCAGCACCACCGGCAACTGATCGTCAGGCACCGGAACATCACCGCAGGAGGGACAGTGAATGATCGGGATCGGGCAGCCCCAATATCGTTGGCGCGAAACGCCCCAGTCGCGCAGGCGGTATTGCACCTGCTTGTCGCCAAGGCCTTTCGCCTTGATGTCCGCAGCGACGGAATCGACAGCCGCCTTGTAATCAAGATCATTGTATTTGCCTGAATTGATGCAGACGCCATCCTTCGTGGCGTACCACTCCTTCCAGCGATCAGTAATGAAGGTGGTTTCTTCTCTGAGGCTCCTGCGGATTGATTCGTCATCACCGAGTTTGTATGCGAGAGAATTATCTGCGGCCACTACCCCATCATTGCGCGCTCTAAGAAGTATGGGAGCGAGCGAGCCCTCAGCCTGAATAACCTGTTTGATTGGCAAGCTATAAGTCTCGGCGAAATGAAAATCGCGTTCGTCATGCGCCGGCACCGCCATCACCGCGCCGTCGCCGTAACTCATCAACACGTAATTGCCAACCCATACCGGAATGCTCTCGCCGGTGAGCGGATGCGTGACCGAGATGCCGCTCGGCATGCCCTTCTTTTCCATCGTTGCCATGTCGCCTTCCATCACCGAACCGTGCTTGCATTCCTCGATAAAAGCGGCGAGTGAGGAATTGTTTTTCGCGGCATGCGTGGCCAGCGGATGCTCTGCCGCGACGGCGCAGAAAGTAACACCCATGATGGTGTCGGCGCGCGTGGTGTAAACCCACAGCTTTTCTGGTTTGCCGTCCAGTTCATACGGAAACGCAAAGCGCACGCCGTGACTCTTGCCGATCCAGTTGGCCTGCATGGTCTTGACCCGTTCCGGCCAGCCTGGCAGCTTGTCGAGGTCGGCCAGCAGCGCATCGGCGTACTGCGTGATGCCGAGGTAGTAACCGGGAATTTCGCGCTTTTCCACCAGCGCACCGGTGCGCCAGCCGCGGCCGTCGATCACCTGTTCGTTGGCGAGCACCGTCTGGTCCACCGGGTCCCAGTTCACCACCTGGGTCTTCTTGTAGGCGATGCCTTTTTCCAGCATGCGCAGGAACAGCCACTGATTCCACTTGTAATACGAAGGCTGGCAGGTCGCCAGTTCGCGGCTCCAGTCGATGGCAAAGCCAAGCGATTGGAGTTGTTTTTTCATGTACGCAATGTTGTCGTAAGTCCACTTCGCTGGCGGCACACCGTTTTGCATGGCGGCGTTTTCAGCGGGCAGGCCAAAGGCGTCCCAACCCATCGGTTGCAACACGTTGTAGCCGCGCATTTTGTGCTGGCGGGACAGTACATCGCCGATGGTATAGTTGCGCACGTGCCCCATGTGCAGCTTGCCGGACGGATAGGGGAACATGGACAGGCAATAGTATTTCGGCTTGTCGGCCTGCTCCGAAACGCGAAATGCCTGTGTAGCATCCCAATGGGATTGGGCAGCCTGTTCGATCTCGGTCGGTTGATATTTTTCCTGCATGGCCGGGGCCGCGGTAAGGCGCCACTTCTTTGAAAGACGCGGATTATACCCGCGCACTATTGGTCGAAAGGGCTAAAGCATGGGACTTCGGACGTGGTTGCTGATTCTGTTGTCGAACATTCTGGTTTCCGCCTGGGCGGCGCCGCAAGCGGTCGTCGACGCCGTGCAGATGCCGGCATGGCTGGATCGCGGCGGACGCGTGTTGCCGTTGACGCCGGGACTCGAAGTCAAAAGCGGGGATCGCCTGCGCACCGGAGAAGGCGCACGGGCTTACCTGAAACTGCCGGAGGGCAGCATTGTCAAGCTCGGTGAGTCGGCACAGATGACGTATCAGATGGAACCGGTGCCTTCCATCTTCACGGCGGCGCTGAATGTGGTGACTGGCGCTTTCCGGTTCACGACTTCGGCACTACAGAAGCTGCGCAAACGCAATGTGTCGATCCAGGTTGGCACCGCCACCATTGGCATCCGCGGCACCGATGTATGGGGCAAGTCAGACAAGGGTAATGATCTAGTAATGTTGATTGAAGGTCATGTCGAAGTGACTCCTGCGGTTGGAGAAGCCTTTGAACTGAAGGAGCCCATGGCGGTGTTCACCGCGCCCAAGGGTGGTCCTGCTGCTCCGATCACGCTCGCCACGCTGGACGTGTACACGGCCCGGGCACGGGAAACGGATATCTGGCCGGGTGATGGCGCCGCGCGCCGGGGTGGACGCTGGTCATTGTTGCTGGGGAATGCTACCGATGAGTCGGCAGCGCTGGAACGCTATGACCAGGCCCGGCAAGCAGGATATGCGGCCCGGATTCGACCACAGCACGCCGAATCCGGCGCGTGGCAGTATGAGGTGTTGATCTCGGGCTATGCCAACGAAGCAGAAGCTGCTGCTGCCGCAATTCGCGCAAAAGCCAGCCTCTCAATCGACGCCAAGCCGACTCACTGACTCGACACAGGCCTTCGCTCAAATAGCCGGCTTGATGACGCGTGCGAACCAGGTTCGCACGTTGGCGGAAACTTCCGCATAAAGGCCGGTGAGCGCGAGCAAGCCAGCGCAGAGGTTGGTTTGAATCATCACCCACGGCGTGACTTCGGGCGGATTCCGGGCAAACGCTTCGGCCTGTATCAGGTTGATGACCCGATCGTGAGCGGTCTTCCAGTATTTCGGCGTTTCGAACTCGTCGGTGGCATTGCGTGCGTATTGGCTGGCTTCCAACCACAATTCCTCGGCGCGCAGATCGGTGATTCCGGCTGAACGTGCAAGCCATGGCAATAACTTTGGTGCTGTCTTCATTTACATCTCCTTCACAATAAAATATTGCAATGCAACATTATACTAAAACCGGATTAACGTCAATTGAATGACGGATTCAGCGTGACATCTGCCTCGTGATGTTGCATTGCAATAGATTAGGATGAAGCCGAAAAGTTCAATGGTTCCCGACCCGATATGTGCGAGGCGGCTTGTCGTCTCACTTGGCAGAAGCGTGAGTACTCAGCGGATATAATCAACCGATGTCAGATCTCCTCCGTGGCCTCAATCCCGAACAGCTCGCTGCTGTAACCCTTCCGTCCCAGCACGGCCTGATCCTCGCCGGTGCCGGTTCAGGTAAAACCAGGGTGCTGACCACCCGCATTGCATGGCTGATTTCCACCAATCAGGTGAGCCCGCAGGGGGTATTAGCGGTCACTTTCACCAACAAGGCTGCGAAAGAAATGCTGACGCGACTGTCGGCGATGTTGCCGATCAACACGCGTGGAATGTATATCGGTACCTTCCATGGCATCTGCAACCGCTTATTGCGTGCCCATCATCGCGACGCCGGTCTGCCACAGTTATTTCAGATTCTCGACTCGGGTGATCAGCAGGCGGCAATCAAGCGGCTGCTGAAGTCGCTCAACGTGGATGACGAAAAATTCCCGCCGCGCGAACTGCAACACTTCATCAACGCCCAGAAAGAGCAGGGGTTGCGGGCCGGGGCGGTGGAGGCGTGGGACGACTACACCCGCAAGCGGATAGAGTTCTATGAAGCCTACGAAACACAATGTCAGCGTGAAGGCGTGGTCGATTTCGCGGAATTGTTGTTGAGAACCTATGAGCTTCTGCAACGCAACGAACCGTTGCGGCGCCATTATCAAGGACGCTTTCGCCACATTCTGGTCGACGAGTTTCAGGATACAAATGTCCTGCAATACCGCTGGTTGAAATTGCTTGCCGGTGGCGGCGCCGCCATGTTTGCGGTGGGCGACGACGACCAGTCGATCTACGCCTTCCGTGGCGCCGACGTTGGCAACATGCGCGACTTCGAGCGCGAGTTCAAAGTTTCCAACGTCGTTCGCCTGGAACAGAACTACCGTTCCCACGGCAACATCCTTGACGCCGCCAACGCCATCATCAAGAACAATGCGGCACGACTGGGCAAAAATCTGTGGACCGAAGCCGGTGCCGGCGAGCAGATCCGCGTCTTTGAGGCCATGTCGGATGGTGAAGAGGCGCGTTGGATCGTCGAGCAAATCAAGGCGCTGGTGCGCGACGGCGGTACCCGTTCTGAAATCGCACTGCTTTACCGATCCAATGCGCAGTCGCGAATTCTGGAACACAGCCTGTTCTCCGCCGGTCTTCCCTATCGCGTCTATGGCGGGCTGCGCTTCTTCGAGCGGCAGGAGATCAAGCACGCGTTGGCCTATCTGCGCCTGATCGCCAACAGCGACGACGATACCGCGTTTGCCCGCGTCGTCAATTTTCCGGCGCGGGGCATCGGCGCGCGCAGCATTGAAGCTTTGCAGGATGCGGCGCGCGGCGCGGGCAGCAGCCTGCATGCGGCGATCCCGCGATTGCAGGGCAAGGCCGGGCAATCGCTTGCCGCCTTTGCCACCTTGATCGCTCGATTGAAAGATGCCGCCCAACTGCCGCTGCCCGAACTGGTGGAGCACATCCTTGATCTTTCCGGCTTGCGCACGCATTACCTGACCGAGAAGGAAGGCCAGGACCGCCTCGCCAATCTCGATGAACTCATTAATGCCGCAACCAGTTTCATTGCCGAAGAAGGTCGGGTGAATGAGGAGGGAGAAATCACCAGTGATCTCGCTTCATTCCTCGCGCACGCGGCGCTGGAAGCCGGCGAACATCAGTCCGGCGAAGGCGAAGATGCGCTGCAA
Organism: Sterolibacteriaceae bacterium; assembly: GCA_025360425.1. Classification (GTDB taxonomy): domain Bacteria; phylum Pseudomonadota; class Gammaproteobacteria; order Burkholderiales; family Rhodocyclaceae; genus JANYCD01. Next base: position 20,482 of record JANYCD010000086.1, on the reverse strand, counting down.
CTAATGACCGTTCATTCCGCCAAGGGACTGGAATTCAACGTGGTGTTCGTGAGTGGACTGGAGGCTGGGCTTTTCCCCCACGAGAACTCGGTCGCCGAGGAAAAAGGTCTGGAAGAAGAACGTCGGCTGATGTACGTCGCGGTGACCCGCGCCCGCCAACGACTCTACCTGTCCTTCGCCCAGACGCGAATGCTGCACGGACAAACCCGCTTCAATCTGCCTTCGCGTTTCATCGAGGAGATTCCTGACGAGCTGCTCAAATGGCTGACACCTAAAATCGGCAGGCGGGGTTTTGTATCCGAGTCGACCCCGGCATGGGGTGACACATCGCACAGTTCCAGCGCTCACGGCAGCTTGAGACGCAGCGGGGAATTTGCCGCTACGCGTACCCCGGCAGATCGCGGCAACGGATTGCGGATTGGGCAGAGCGTCAAACATGCCCGCTTCGGTCACGGTGTCATTGTCAATGCCGAAGGCGGCGGAACAGACGCGCGGGTACAAGTCAATTTCGGTCATGCCGGCATGAAGTGGCTGGCCCTGTCGGTGGCCAAACTGGAGCCGGCGTGATGCAAACGATCCGCGCCAACGGCATCGATATCCGCTATGACATTCAGGGTCAGGGGCCCTGGGTCACGCTCTGCCATGGGCTGGCCTGCGATCTCACGCTATGGGACGAGCAGATAGATATTCTCGCCAAACGCTACACGGTGCTGCGTTACGATCTGCGTGGCCATGGTGGATCGAGCGTGCCTGATGAGGGCTACTCGTTTGAAATCATGGTGCGCGATCTGCTCGGACTGCTTGATGCGCTCAAGGTTGAAACCAGCCACTTTGCAGGTCTTTCCATGGGCGGGATCATTGGCCAGTATTTTGCGCTGATGGCGCCCGAGCGTCTCAACGGGCTGGCGTTAACGTCCACGACGAGCTGCTTCGGTCCCAGCATGGAGGCCATCTGGGATCAACGTATCGCCGTGGCGCGCACGCAGGGCTTGGCGCCCTTGGTGGAATCGACGCTGGAACGCTGGTTTACCGAACCCTACCGCTATGAAAACCCGAAGCTCATGGAGCAGATCGGCAATGTGATTCGTGGCACGCCGGTGCCCGGTTATGCCGGATGTGGCCGCATGATCAGTAGCGTCAACATCACCGCCAAATTGCCACGGATAACCGCGCCGACACTGGTGCTGGTGGGGAACGATGATCCGGGAACGCCGCCGGTAATGTCTGAAGAGATTGCAGCAGCCATCCCCGGTGCCCGACTTGAGGTATTGCCGCAAGCGTCGCATCTACTCAATATCGAGCAGTCACAGCTTTTCAACCTCCTTTTGCTGGAATTTTTCGGTTAGGAAAAAAATTGCTCGCTATCGCCATAATTGCCGTTGTTCGTCCGTGATCGACGCGACTTTGATGAGGTTGCCAGAATGAAAAGTTTTCTGATTGCCAATCCCAAGGGAGGCGTCGGCAAGAGCACGCTGGCCACCAACCTCGCCGGCCTTTTTGCCTACCGCAACTACAAGGTCATGCTGGGCGATATCGACCGCCAGCAATCGTCGCGCGAATGGTTACGCATGCGCCCGCCGTCGTTGCCCGCGATCGGCACCTGGGATATCGAGCCGGACAAGCCCGCCCGTCCGCCTGTCGGTACGACCCATGTGGTACTGGACTCGCCGGCCGGTTTGCATGGCAAGCGCATGACGCAAGTCCTGAAGCTGGTGCAGCACGTGATCGTTCCACTGCAACCTTCGATTTTTGACATTCTCGCTACTCGTCAGTTTCTCGATGTTTTGCTGGAGGAGAAGGAAGTTCGCAAGCATCCTGGCTTTGTTACGGTGGTCGGAATGCGGGTAGACGGGCGCACCCGTGCCGCACGCGAACTGGAACGATTCCTCGACGGTCTCGGTCTGCCAGTGCTGGCGTATCTGCGCGACACGCAGAACTATGTGCAGGCGGCGGCGCATGGAATGACCATATTTGACCTGCCTACCTATCGCGCCAGTCAGGATTGGGATCAGTGGCAGCCGCTGACCCAGTGGCTCGATTCGGTCTGACTCACTTGAGGCAGCAGCGATAAACTGGATTGCGGCCATGCTCCCTACACCAATACAGAGTGCGATCCGCCTGCTGGAGGAGAACAGATCTGGGGGGCTGTCTCGACACAGGTAAAATCACCGCATGCCCGCGCCGCAGTTTGTCCACCTCCGCCTCCATAGCGAATACTCGATCACCGACGGCATCGTCCGCATCGATGCTGCAATCGCACGGGCTGCAAACGATCAAATGCCGGCACTGGCGCTCACCGATCTCGGCAACCTGTTCGGGATGGTCAAGTTCTATACAGCCGCGCGAGACAAGGGCCTCAAACCTGTAATCGGCAGCGATGTCTGGATTCGCGACGAAGATGTACGCGATCCGGCACGCGACTCGCATGCGCGCGTGCTGTTGCTGGCGAAGAACCGCAACGGCTATCTACGTTTGTGCGAACTGCTCACCGGTGCTTATCTCGGCAGTCGGTATCAGGGCCGCGCCGAAATTGCGCTGGGTGCGTTTGAACATGGCGACAACAGTGGCTTGATCATGTTGTCCGGCGCGGGCGCCGGTGATGTTGGTCAATGGCTGCTTGCCGGCAAGAGTGATCTGGCCGAGCAGCGCGCGCGCCACTGGACGCGCCTGTTGCCCGACAGTTATTACCTGGAAGTCCAGCGTTATGGCCAACCACAACAGGAAGCGCTGGTCGCGATGACCATCGACTTGGCCGGCCGTCTGCAGCTACCGGTGGTGGCGACGCATCCGGTGCAGTTCCTTGATCGCGATGACTTCAAGGCGCATGAAGCGCGCGTCTGCATTGCCGAGGGTTATGTACTGGCCGACACCCGGCGCCCCAAGCGATTTACCGAACAACAATACTTCAAGACTCAGGCCGAAATGGTGGAATTATTCGCCGACCTGCCCGAAGCGCTTGAGAACGCGGTCGAGGTTGCGCGACGCTGCAATCTTTCTGTTGAACTGGGCAAGAATCAACTGCCGCAATTCCCGACACCGGAAGGGATGACGCTCGACGATTTCATGGCCGCGGAAGCGGACGCCGGACTTGAACGCCGCCTCGAACAGCTTTTCCCGGAATCTGCTGCGCGTGAGGCGAAGCGGCCGGAATATGTCGCGCGTCTGGCATTCGAGATCAACACCATCAAGCAGATGGGTTACCCCGGCTACTTTCTGATCGTGGCCGACTTCATCAATTGGGCCAAGAGCAACGGCGTGCCGGTGGGGCCGGGGCGCGGCTCCGGTGCCGGCTCGCTGGTGGCGTACGCGTTGGGCATCACCGACCTTGATCCGCTGGCCTATGCCCTGTTGTTCGAGCGCTTCCTCAATCCGGAGCGGGTGTCGATGCCCGACTTCGATATCGACTTCTGCCAGGAAGGCCGCGACCGGGTCATCGACTACGTCAAGAATAAATATGGTGCTCATGCCGTATCGCAGATCGCCACCTTTGGCACCATGTCGGCCAAGGCGGTCATTCGCGACGTCGGTCGCGTGCTTGATTTGCCGTTCAACTTCGTTGACCAGTTCGCCAAGTTGATTCCAAACGAGCTGGGCATCAATCTCGCCGATGCACTGGAAAAAGAATCCGCGATTCGGGAACGCACCGAAAACGAGGAAGAACTGCGCCAACTGTGGGAGCTGGCCACCCGGCTCGAAGGTGTGGTGCGCAATGTCGGCATGCACGCCGGCGGCGTTTTGATCGCGCCGGGCAAGCTTACCGACTTCTGCCCGCTGTATTCGGCCGATGGCGGCGCCGTGGTCAGCCAATTCGACAAGGACGACGTGGAAAAAGCCGGCCTGGTGAAGTTCGATTTCCTCGGCCTGCGCACATTGACCATTCTTGATGAAGCGGTGGAGTTCGTACGCAGGCGCAATCCCGGCATGGAAAGTTTTCGGCTGGAAGATATTCAGCTCGACGACAAGGCAACCTATGCCCTGTTCGCAGCCGGCAACACCACCGCCGTGTTCCAGTCGGAGTCGCGCTCGGCAAAAGATCTGGAACGTCGTCTCAAGGGCGACACCTTCGAAGACATCATCGCGCTGATGGCGCTGAATCGTCCGGGGCCGCTAGGCTCGGGCATGGTGGATGACTTCATCAACCGCAAGCATGGGCGGGCCAAGGCCGAGTATTTCCATCCTGACCTCGAACCCGTGCTGAAGCCTACCTACGGCGTCATCGTGTATCAGGAACAGGTGATGCTGGTCGCGCAAATTCTTGCCGGCTACACGCTGGGTGGCGCCGATCTGCTGCGCCGCGCGATGGGCAAGAAGAAGCCCGAGGAAATGGCCAAGCAGCGCGAAATTTTCACCGATGGTGCGCAGGCCCGTGGTGTGGACGCAAAGCTCGCCACGCACTTGTTCGACCTGATGGAAAAGTTTGCCGAGTACGGTTTCAACAAATCGCACTCTGCGGCTTATGCGCTGGTGGCGTTTCAAACCGCGTGGCTCAAGCACTATCATCCGGCCGCCTTCATGGCCGCTACGCTGTCGTCGGAAATGGCCGACACCGACAAGGTGCAACTGTTCTACCAGGATTGTCTCGCCAACAAGCTTGCTTTTCAGGCACCCGACATCAATCACGGCGGCGTACGTTTCGAACCGGTTGATGCCACCACCATCCGCTATGGTCTGGGCGCCCTCAAGGGCACCGGCGAGTCGGCGCTGTCTTCAATTCTCAAGGCACGTGCCGAAGGCGGGGCCTTCAAGGATCTTTTTGACTTCTGCCGCCGCATTGACAAGCGGGTGGTGAATCGTCGCGTCATCGAATCCCTGATCCGCGCCGGGGCCTTCGATGCCATCGACAATCATCGCAACAAGTTGCTCTCCTCTGTCGGCATCGCACTCGAGGCTGCCGAGCAAGCCGAGCGCAATGCGCTGCAAGGAGGACTATTCGAAGCCGGTAGCAGTGGTGATGCGTCGGAGATGCGCTACAACCAGGTCCCGCGCTGGAGCGAACGCGAGCAGTTGCTTCAGGAAAAACAGGCACTGGGGTTCTTTCTCTCCGGTCATCCCTTCAATGCCTATCGCGTCGAAATCGCCACCTTCGTCAAACGCACTCTCGTGCAACTCGAACCACAGCGTGATCTGCTGTTGATGGCCGGCGTGGTGCTGTCCACGCGCACGCAAATGACCCGCCGCGGAAAAATGGCCATCGTGGTTCTCGACGACACCAGCGCTCAAGTCGAGGTTTCCATCTTCAACGAGCTGTGGGATGCCGAGCGCGCCAAGATCAAGGAGGACGAATTGCTGCTGGTCGAAGGCAAGGTGCAACGCGATGACTTTTCCGGTGGTCTGCGCGTGGTCGCCGACAAGCTGTTGACCTTGGGCGAGGCACGCGGCCGTTTCGCCAAGTCGTTGCGTCTTTCGATGAACGGGGGATCGAATGCCCAGAAACTGCAAGGGCTCCTCGCACCCTATCGCAACGGTCCTTGTCCGGTTCGACTCAGCTATCGCAACGGCACGGCCCAGGCCGAACTGACACTGCCCGATACCTGGCGTGTCCGGCTCGACGACAGCCTGCTGGCTTCACTCAACGAATGGCTGACGCCGGATAACGTAAAGGTGGTCTATTCATGATCCGTTTGATTGATCGCGCTCTGCTGGACGAAGTGAGCACCGAAGCGAGGGCTGGCGCGCGACTGCGCAAGAACCGCAACTTTCATCAACGCGACGATTATCCAGCCCATCGTCTGCTCAACGCTGTAGAGCCGGACACTTACATCGCCCCGCACCGCCACATCGATCCGACCAAGGATGAAACCATGGTGGTGCTGCGTGGCAAATTGGGGCTGGTGGTTTTCGACGATGCCGGCGTTATTGTGAAAACGGCTGTACTCAATGCGGGAGCCGAATGCTGCGGCGTCGATATTTCCCACGGCGAGTGGCACACTTTCGTCGCGCTGGAGTCAGGAACAGTGATTTTCGAGGCCAAGGCGGGACCGTATTTACCGCTGGCGCCCGCCGAGCGCGCACCGTGGGCGCCGACTGAGAACGATGCGGATGCCGGTGAATATCTCGCCCGGCTGGAACAGCTCTTTTCCTGACACAAAACAAAACGGCCACCCGAAGGTGGCCGTTTCTTTACTGCATTGTTTCTAAATCTGGCTTGAAGCGGAATTAGAACGCGTGCCTCACGCCGAACTGGAAGGCGGAAGGATCTGCACCGGCGCCTTTGGCAGCCGTGCCGCCCGTGGTACCACCGCCTGCCCCGGTCAGCCCATAGGCTGCCCCGTTGTCGTTGCTCAACCTGACGTACTCGGCGTACACCTTGGTGCGCTTGCTCAGGATGTGATCAACGCCCACCGCCCACTGCTTGGCGCCGGTGTTGGATGTCCCGGAGATGTCGCCGGCATGGGTGAAAGCCAGCTTCGCTTCGTTGTTGCCGCCAAAGTAGTAGCCGCCACCCAAGGTCCAGGCGTTGTGCCCCGTCTTAACAACCAGGTCGTCGCTGGTATGTTCATAAACCAAGCCGACGTGGAAAGTATCGACACTGTAGCCGACGCCAATCTTGGCCGCGTGTTCTTGCTTGTCAACATTGCCCGGGACTGCGGTGGCCAGCGTGCCGGCGGCATTTCCAAACTTGTGCCGTTCATAAGCCAGGGCGCCATTCCAGGGGCCGTTGCTGTATGTCGCTGCCAGTGACCACGCGCTGCCCTTGGTCTGGCCATTGGTGACTGCGCCTTCGGCGCCAGCCTCATAGTCAGCGGAGAACTTGAAGCCGCTGTACTCGGGGCTCTCATATAGCGCGTTGCTGGAGGCGCGGCGGTCGAATTGGATCGTGCCAACGCCCATCAGGTTGCGGTTGTCACCCAAATGATCGTTAAACATGTCATAACCGCGGGTGGAGGTTTTGTAAGGCGTATCGATATTGCCAAGCTTCACCGAGCCCCATCCGCCGGCCAGGCCGACATAGGTGTTGCGGCTGTTCAAGGTGCCGGCGGCACCGCCGTTATTGTCGGCATTGATGCCCGACTCAATCTGGAATATGGCTTTTAGGCCATCGCCCAGATCTTCAACGCCCTTGAAACCAAGGCGCGAGGCGTTGCTGGAAATCTTGTTGGTGCGAATACCTTGCGCGCCGCCGGCCGGATCACCATTGTCGACGACATCAACAGACGCATCCATGATGCCGTAGATCGTGACATTGGTTTGCGCGAAAGCAGCACTGGCGGTAAGACCGAGGCCGGCAATGGCCAGAGCGATCAGTTTCTTTTGCATTTATTTACTCCTTGATTAAAAAAATAGTGGATCCGTCAAAGACCCGAAAAACTCAATTGCCGTAAAACTCATTCAGAAAACGTGGGACGATTATGCCAGCAGCACCGCAATGCAACATCATAAGAAAAATTCATAAACGCGCTTTCTTGGCCATTTGTTGTGTTTATGCGACATATTTGCTGGTTTGAAATTCAGTTGAAACAACATTGAAACAATGTGTAGTCCGTTCGGCGTAAAGACGCACTTGTTTGAGTGGATCTCGCTTCAAGCCATTGGTCGTTGCTCAAAGCCATCAAGCGAGGGATCTACGTCCAGTGCAATCACGATCTGGTCGACACGTGCGGCACTTGGCCCCCGGCGTGCCCAGGCGATGATGGCGGCGACGGCTTCGGGCATGCCCGCCGCCACGGCTTCGACACTGCCATCGCTTCGATTGCGCACCCAACCGCAGACAGCAAGTCGAGCGGCTTCCTGCGCCATGCTGAAACGATAGCCGACGCCTTGCACCCGGCCGGTGATGATGAGGCGGCGCGCTTCCATATCCGGCGTTTCGGGAGATGCGCTGTGCAGCTTTACTTGACGCGCATGCCCGGCTGGGCGCCGCTGTCGGGTGAGAGAAGGAACAGGCCGGGGCTCTTGCCGTCGGTATCGGACGCAGCCAGCACCATGCCTTCCGACATGCCGAATTTCATTTTGCGTGGCGCGAGGTTGGCGACCATCACAGTGAGGCGTCCGACCAACGTTGCCGGATCGTAGGCCGACTTGATGCCGGCGAATACCTGACGCGGTTTTTCTTCGCCGATATCGAGGATCAGCCGGATCAGCTTGTCGGCACCTTCAACGTGTGCGGCTTCGACGATGCGGGCGATGCGGAGGTCGACTTTGGTGAAGTCGTCGATGGAAATGTGGCTTGTTTCTGCCTTGGCACGCGTAGCTTGGGCCGGGGCCAGCGTGTCATTCACGAGAGATTCCTTGTTAGCGGCGAGCAACGATTCAATCTGCTTGGTATCGATGCGCTGCATTAAATGTTCGTATGGTCGAATCTGATGTTCATTGAACAGGACATTATGTTGATCCCATTTCATTTTTTCCTCGTCGAGATTCAAAAATGATTGAACTTGATCGGCAAGTTTTGGTAACACAGGCTTGAGGTAAACAGTAAGCAACCAAAATAGATTGATGGCCAAGCTACACACCTGATGTAGTTCCTGACTTGAACCCTCAAGCTTCGCCAAATTCCACGGTTTCTTTGAATCAACGTATTGATTGACTTCGTCGGCGAGCAGCATAATTTCTCTAATGGCTCTGCCGTAATCACGATCAGCGTAATACAGCCCTATTTTTTTCCAGGTCTCTGGTGCTTTCAATTTTCGCAGCAATTCCGATGGTGGTAGCTCTCTGCTTAGTCGGCCATCAAATCGTTTGCTAATGAATCCTGCACAGCGACTCGCGATATTGATGTACTTCCCGATCAAATCCGAATTGACCCGCGCCACGAAATCGTCGAGATTGAGATCGATGTCTTCCATCGTTCCGTTCAGCTTGGCGGCGTAGTAGTAGCGCAGCCATTCCGGATTCAGTCCCTGCTGCAAATAACTCTCTGCGGTGATAAAGGTGCCGCGCGACTTGGACATTTTCTGTCCATCGACCGTAAGAAAGCCATGGGCAAAGACTTTGGTCGGCGTGCGGTAACCGGCGTATTCCAGCATCGCCGGCCAGAACAGGGCATGAAAGTAGAGGATGTCCTTGCCGATGAAGTGGTACAGCTCGGCCGTGGAGCCCTTGTTCCAGAACTCATTGAAATCGATACCTGTGCGATTGCACAGGTTCTTGAACGAACCCATGTAGCCGACCGGTGCATCGAGCCAGACGTAAAAGAATTTCCCCGGCGCACCGGGAATCTCGAAGCCGAAGTAGGGCGCATCGCGCGAGATGTCCCAGTCGGTGAGGCGATTCTCGTCCGCACCGCCTAGCCATTCCTGCATCTTGTTGGCGGCTTCCGGCTGTAGTGCACCGTGTGTCGTCCAACTGCGCAGAAACTGCTGGCAGCGCGGATCCGAAAGTTTGAAAAAATAATGGTCCGAGCTACGCAATTCCGGTTTGGCGCCGGATACGGCGGAGTACGGATTCTTCAGGTCGGTGGGTGCATAGGCGGCACCGCAGGACTCGCAGGAATCGCCGTACTGGTCCATGGTTCCGCACTTGGGACACTCGCCCTTGATGAAACGGTCGGGTAGGAACATCTGCTTCAGCGGATCGAAGTACTGCTCGATGGAGCGTACTTCGATCAACCCTGCGTCATTGAGGTTGCGATAGATTCCTTCGGCGAAGCTGCGCGTTTCGTCCGAGTGGGTCGAATAATAATTGTCGAACTCCACATGGAAACCGGCAAAGTCGCGCGTGTGTTCGCCGTGCACGCGCGCGATCAGGGCTTCCGGCGTGATGCCTTCCTTCTCGGCACGCAGCATGATCGGCGTGCCATGGGTGTCGTCGGCGCAGACGTACCAGCATTCGTTACCCTGCATTTTCTGGAAGCGCACCCAGATGTCGCTCTGGATATACTCGACCAGATGGCCCAAGTGAATGGCGCCATTGGCATAAGGCAGGGCGGAGGTGACGAGGATCTTGCGTTGGGTCATGGCGGGCGGGCTTTGCGGAATGCGCGATTCTAGCAAAGGGGCTGGTACCCGCTATACTTGATGCCATTACTCAACTATTCGGAAACCGCTGCAACAAGCGGAAATCAAGGTCACCATGAGTCTCACCGAGCTGCACATTCAAACCGCACTTCAGCAAGTCATTGACCCCAACACGGGCAAAGATCTCATCACTTCGCGCAGCGCGAAAAACATCAAGCTCGATGGGGCCGACGTGGCCCTCGACGTCGAACTCGGCTATCCGGCGAAGAGCCAGATCGAGTTGATGCGCAAGATGGTGGAAGACAAGATCAAAAGCGTTGCCGGTGTCGGCAAGGTCAGCGCCAACGTTTATGCGAAGATCGTCGCCCATGCGGTGCAGCGCGGCGTCAAGCCGATTCCGGGTATCCGCAACATTGTCGCCGTGGCCTCGGGCAAGGGCGGCGTCGGCAAATCCACCACTGCGGTGAATCTGGCGCTGGCCCTGGCCGCTGAAGGCGCCAAGGTCGGATTGCTCGACGCTGATGTGTATGGCCCATCGCAGCCACAGATGTTGGGCCTCAAGGGGCAGCCGGAAACCAAGGACGGCAAATCCTTCGAACCGATGGAAGCGCATGGCCTCCAGGCGATGTCGATCGGATTCCTGGTGGACCAGGAAACACCGATGGTTTGGCGCGGCCCCATGGTGACGCAGGCCCTGATGCAAATGCTCAATGACACACGCTGGCGCGACCTCGATTACCTGGTGGTCGACATGCCGCCCGGCACGGGGGATATTCAACTCACGCTGGCCCAGCAGGTGCCGGTGACCGGCGCGGTGATCGTGACCACGCCGCAGGACATCGCGCTGCTGGATGCGCGCAAGGGCTACAAAATGTTCGAGAAGGTCGGCATCCCGATCTTCGGCGTGATCGAGAACATGAGCACTCACATCTGTACCAAGTGCGGCCACGAGGAGCACATCTTCGGTGAGGGCGGTGCGGCGCGCATGGCAAAGGACTATGGCGTCGATGTGCTGGGTTCGTTGCCGCTCGACATCAAAATCCGCGAACAGGCTGACGGCGGGGCGCCGACCGTGGTGGCGGACCCGGACAGCCGGGTGGCCGAAATTTACCGCAGCATCGCCCGCCGTATCGCGGTGAAGATCGCCGACAAGGCCAGGGACATGACCGGCAAGTTCCCCAACATCGTCGTGCAAAACACGTAAGGAGTGAAGAGTGAGGAGTGAGGAGGAAAGGCAAAACCAGCGGACTTACTGTTTTATACTCCCCACCCCTTACTCCTCACCCCTCACCGGCAATGAGCATCAAATCGGATAAATGGATACGCCGCATGGCGGAAAGCCACGGCATGATCGAGCCGTTCGAACCCACCATGGTGCGCGAGGTGAATGGACAAAAGATCGTCTCCTACGGCACGTCGAGCTACGGCTATGACATCCGCTGCGCCAACGATTTCCGGGTGTTCACCAATATCTATTCCACCATCGTCGACCCGAAGAATTTCGATCCGAACTCTTTCGTCGAGATGCATGGCGAATCCTGCATTATCCCGCCCAACTCCTTCGCCCTGGCGCGCACCGTCGAATACTTCCGCATTCCGCGCAGCGTGCTGACAGTCTGCCTCGGCAAGAGTACTTACGCCCGCTGCGGCATCATCGTCAATGTCACGCCGTTCGAGCCGGAGTGGGAAGGCTATGTGACGCTGGAGTTCTCCAATACCACGCCGCTGCCAGCCAAAATCTACGCCAACGAGGGCGTGGCGCAGGTGTTGTTCTTCGAGTCCGACGAGATCTGCGAAACGTCCTACAAGGATCGCGGCGGAAAATATCAGGGTCAGACCGGCGTTACCCTGCCTAAAATCTGAAATCAGGGGCCAGAGGCTGCGGACCAGGGGCTAGGGAAAGAGTGTGCCTTGAGTGCACAAATATTCTCCAGCCGCTAACCCCTAGTCCCCAGCCCCTATCAAGCGGAGCTTGACCATGCGTTTTCATTTCCCGGTCATCATCATCGACGAAGACTTTCGTTCCGAAAACGCGTCCGGTCTCGGCATTCGCGCGTTGGCCGACGCGATCAAGGAAGAAGGCATGGATGTGCTTGGGGTAACCAGCTATGGCGACCTGTCATCGTTCGCCCAGCAGCAGTCGCGCGCCTCGGCTTTCATTCTGTCGATTGACGACGAGGAATTCACGCCCGGCCCGGAACTTGATCCCGCCGTGCTGAACCTGCGCCGTTTTGTCGAGGAAATCCGCTACAAGAACGCCGAGATCCCGATCTTCCTGCACGGTGAAACCCGCACCAGCCGTCACATTCCGAATGACATCCTGCGCGAACTGCACGGCTTCATCCACATGTACGAGGACACGCCGGAGTTCATCGCGCGCCATGTGGTGCGCGAGGCGAAAACCTATCTCGATTCGCTGCCACCACCATTTTTTCGCGCTTTGGTGCACTACGCGGCGGATGGCTCCTATTCATGGCATTGCCCCGGCCATTCCGGTGGCGTCGCTTTCCTCAAGAGCCCGGTCGGACAGATGTTCCACCAGTTCTTCGGCGAAAACATGTTGCGTGCCGATGTCTGCAATGCGGTGGAAGAACTCGGGCAATTGCTCGACCATACCGGGCCGATTGCGGCCTCCGAACGCAATGCGGCGCGCATTTTCAACAGCGACCATCTCTACTTCGTCACCAACGGCACATCGACCTCGAACAAGATCGTCTGGCATTCCACCGTGGCGCCCGGCGATGTCGTCATCGTCGATCGTAACTGCCACAAGTCGGTGCTGCACGCGATCATGATGACCGGGGCGATCCCGGTGTTCCTGATGCCGACGCGCAACCACTTCGGCATCATTGGTCCGATCCCGAAAGAACAGTTCCTCTGGAAGAACATCAAGAAAAAAATCGCCGCACATCCCTTCGCCAGCAAGGTCAAAGGCAAACCACGGGTGCTGACCATCACGCAGAGCACCTACGACGGCATTCTCTACAACGTCGAGGAAATCAAGGAGATGCTCGACGGCAAAATCGACACACTCCACTTCGATGAAGCCTGGCTGCCGCATGCCGCCTTCCATGATTTCTACGGCGATTACCATGCCATGGGCGCTGATCGACCGCGCTGCAAGGAGTCGATCATTTTCTCGACCCAGTCTACGCACAAACTGCTCGCCGGCCTGTCGCAGGCTTCACAGATCCTGGTGCAGGATGCGGAGAACAACAAGCTCGACCGCGACGTGTTCAACGAGGCTTACCTGATGCATACCTCGACCTCGCCGCAGTACTCCATCATTGCTTCGTGCGACGTGGCTGCCGCCATGATGGAAGAGCCGGGCGGTCCCGCGCTGGTGGAAGAATCCATCGGTGAAGCGCTGGACTTTCGCCGCGCCATGCGCAAGGTAGACGAAGAATGGGGCGCCGACTGGTGGTTCAAGGTATGGGGACCGAAAGATCTTTCCGAGGAAGGCATTGAAGAACGCGACGCCTGGATGCTCAAGGCCGGTGAACCCTGGCATGGTTTCGGCAATATTGCCGAAGGCTTCAATTTGCTCGACCCGATCAAGGCTACCGTCATCACGCCGGGACTTGATATCAACGGCGACTTCGCCGACGATTTCGGCATCCCAGCCGCCATCGTCACCAAGTACCTCGCTGAGCACGGCGTGATCGTCGAGAAGTGCGGGCTCTATTCGTTCTTCATCATGTTCACCATTGGCATTACCAAGGGGCGCTGGAACACCCTGGTCACGGCGCTGCAGCAGTTCAAGGACGATTACGACAAGAATCACCCGCTATGGAAAGTGCTGCCGGAGTTCGCCGCCAAGCATCCGCGCTACGAGCGCATCGGGCTGCGGGATTTGTGCAGCGAGATTCACGGCGTCTACAAAAAGAACGACGTAGCGCGCTTGACCACCGAAATGTATCTGTCCGACATGGTGCCGGCCATGCCGCCCGCCGAGGCCTTTGCGCGCATGGCACATCGCGAAATCGAGCGGGTGAATATTGACGACCTGGAGGGCCGCGTCACGGCGGTGCTGCTGACCCCCTATCCACCTGGGATTCCGCTTCTGATCCCGGGTGAACGCTTCAACACCACCATCGTCCGTTACCTGAAGTTCGCACGTGAATTCAACGACCGCTTTCCCGGTTTCGAAACCGACATTCACGGCCTGGTCAAGAACAACGGCCATGGCAAGGTGCGTTATTACGTCGATTGCGTGCGGCAAGACCAGGCGTGAACAACGCTGGCAATCCGCACAAAGATAACTTGCTGACGCGGCGGTCCGGTTACGCGCACTGGATGACGGAGCAGGTGCGCTGGTCCGACACCGACATGGTGGGACATGTCAACAATATTGCGTTCGCCGTGTATTGCGAAACCGGACGAACCCATTTCATGCGCAAGTTTGTAGACAAGGATGCCAATCCGCGCGCGATGTTTTTGATTGCCCAGCTCACGGTCAATTTTATCGGGGAAATCAATTGGCCCGCCACGATCGAGATCGGCACCGGGGTACTTTCGGTCGGCCGGAGTTCCTGCCGTGTTGGTCAAGGGCTGTTCGACGGCGAACGTTGTGTCGGCAGCGCAGAATCCATCATGGTCATGATTGACGAGACGACCCGCAAGTCGTGCGAGATCCCCGATTGGGCGCGGACATACCTTTCCAATTTCAGCATTGTTGCTCCCTCCTGAAAGCACGCAGTGTGGCAAAGCCATCCAGGTGCCCGGTAAACAGTGATGCTGTCGACTTGTTCGAATGATCCTGTTGTCTGTATCGACATCGTCGCCCTGTTCATTGGGGCCTTTCTCAAAGACTGGACGACAATGGCTATTCTGTTATTGCTCCTCGTCCTGCTGTTTAAGTTGAAAGCCGATAAACAACGGGCAAAGAATCTCGTCTACGCCATGCAGATGGAAGCGTATGACAGCAAGCGCACCAGGGATCAAACGCGGATCAGCACCTGGGAGACAGAGGAAGGTCGGTTGGTCGAGCGTGAATGATCCGGCCAGGCTGATAGCGATACTTCACGGAGGACGCACACCATGAACAAGGACATCCTGATCTATGGCGCCAACGGCTACACCGCCGGACTCATCGTCCAGCTCGCGCTTGATGAAGGGGCCAAGCCCATCGTCGCTGGCCGCTCCCAGGAAAAAATAACGCCGATCGCCGCACGTCACAATTTGCCCATGCGGGCGTTCGCGCTGGATGACCCGAATGTCGTGGCGCAAAATCTTGTCGGTGTCGCCGTGGTGCTCAACTGCGCCGGCCCCTTCTCGCGCACCGCCAAGGCGATGGCCGAAGGCTGCATGAAGGCCGGTGTTCATTATCTCGACATCACCGGGGAAATCGAGGTCTTTGAAGCGCTTGCACTGATGGGCCAAAAGGCGGCGGCGGCGGGCGTAATGCTCATGCCTGGCAGCGGCTTCGATGTCGTGCCCAGTGATTGCCTTGCCGCCCATTTGAAGCGGCGCATGCCCGATGCAACTTCGTTGACCCTGGCGATTCAGGCGATCGGCCAGCCTTCCCGGGGTACGGCGACGACCATGGTGGAAAACCTGCATCGCGGCGGCGCCATTCGCCGGGGTGGCAAGATGACGCCTGTTCCCGCTGCATGGGCAATGCGCGACATCGACTTCGGCAGCGGGCCTGTTGCCACGGTGTCGATTCCGTGGGGCGATGTCGCCACGGCATGGGTTTCGACGCGCATTCCCGACATTCAGGTCTTCATGTCCGCACCTGCCCCGTTGCGCGCGATGGCAAAAGCGTCGCGCTATCTGGGCTGGATCATGGGATCGAATTTCGTGCAGGGATTTCTCAAGAAGCAAATCAATGCCGGCCCCGCCGGTCCCAGCGCAGAACAGCGTCAGCGTGGCGCTGCGCACGTGTGGGGCGAGGTAAAAAATGGCGCGGGTCAAACGGCCACGGCACGTCTCGACACGATGGAAGGCTACAGGCTCACCGCACAGACCGCGTGGGATATCGCCAAGCGAACCGCCAATGGCGAAGCGCAGCCCGGTTTTCGCACGCCGTCCATGGTGTTTGGTGCGGATTACATCCTGAGCTTTGCAGGGACTCAGCGTATCGATTTGTGAAGTCGCGCGAACCGCCCCTGGTTCGAATGGCACTTACTTAAGACCCACTCCAAAATTTCGTCATTCCCGCGGAAGCGGGAATCCAGAGACTTTCGACACACACAGACACTGGGCCCCCGCTTCCGCGAGGGCGACGATGTTTTTTGCATATGGCCTGGATAACTCGAAGGGCACAAAATTTATCCCGGACAGCAGTGCGCCTTCGCGGGGATCCCGGCGCTTAAGTAAGTGCCATTCCTCCCTGGTTCGTTTTTTTATCCAGTCCAGCAGGATGTTTATCCCATTCCTCGGCTCGTGGCTGACCAAACGTTCGCAACAAACCGTTACATCAGCATCGTCAGCAGCTTGAGTAGCCAGGCGTTATTGGAGTCATGGCAGCCAACTTGGCAACGCCTCAAACTCAGGAGATTCAAAATGTTCAAGAAAATTGCTGTCGCTGTATTGATTTCAGGTGTCACGATTGCTTCATTCGCACAAGCTGGCGCCGGTGCTCCGACGACCGTTCCCGCCAAGCCAGTTGCTGCTGCGCCTGCCACTCCGGCCGCGACCGAGCAAAAGGCAGAAACGCCGAAGCCCGCGAAGCACATGAAGCATCATCACCACAAGAAGGCAGCCGCCAAGGGAGATACCCCTGCTGCTCCGGCCAAGTAATTCGGCCCGGTATCCTGTGAAAGAGTCCGCCGATTCCAACCCGGCGGACTTTTTCGCGTCGGCAGGCATTGCGGTAATTTTTGGAGCGGGGAGCAAATGAAACATTTCACTGGCCTGTTGGTTGGCGCGTTGTTTTGTTCATTTGTTGGCCCGCTATGGGCGTCTGGATTATCGACAGAGCAACGTCAACTGCACGTCCTGAATCGGATTGCCTACGGCCCCAGCGCCGTCGATATCGCCCGCATAAATGAAGTCGGTGTAGACCGCTATATCGACGAGCAGCTTCATCCGGAGCGCATTCCGTTGCCGCAGTCTCTTGCCCGGCAACTGGATGATTTGTTCGCCATAAACAAGTCGACCGGTGACATGATTGCCGAGTTTCGCGAGGCTGAAAGAGAAGCGAAACAGAACCCGGAACAGGGCAAACAGGAACGTCGCCAACTCGTCGTACAAATCGCCGAGCAAACCGCAACCGCCAGACTGTCGCGCGCAATTTACAGTCCGCGCCAACTCGAAGAGGTCATGGTCGACTTCTGGTTCAATCACTTCAATGTATTTGAAGGCAAGGGACTGGATCGTGTGCTGGTGTCGGCATACGAGCGCGATGCCATACGTCCCTATGTCTTTGGTCGGTTCCGTGATCTGCTTGGGGCAACGGCCAAACATCCGGCCATGTTGTTCTATCTGGATAACTGGCTATCGACTGCGCCCGGTTTTCAGTCGCCCATCCGTATCAATGCAAAACAAAAAGCCGGCGGGCTGAACGAGAACTACGCCCGCGAATTGATGGAGTTGCACACCCTGGGTGTCGACGGCGGCTATACGCAAAAAGATGTCACCGAGTTAGCGCGCATTCTCACCGGGTGGACGTTTGATCCGCGCGACGGCATGTTTCGATTTGTTGATCGTCGTCACGATCAAGGCGTTAAAGACTGCCTGGGATCGCATGTCACTTCCAACGGCCAGGCCGAAGGCGAGTACGCACTGGATACTCTCGCCAAAGCACCGGCAACCGCGCGGCACATTAGTTTTCAACTGGCACAGTATTTTGTCAGTGATCAGCCGTCACAATCCTTGGTGGATCGGCTGACGCGGCGCTTCACCGAATCTGACGGCAATATTCGCGAAGTCCTCGACACCCTGTTGCATAGCCCCGAGTTCTTGGACCCTGTGAACTACGCAAAGAAATTCAAGACGCCATACCAATATCTTGTGTCGACCTTGCGCACATCGGATGTGCAGGTCGTCAATTACCGCCCGCTGCTGGGTACTTTGAGGCAGCTCGGCATGCCGTTGTATGGAGCACAGACTCCTGATGGATACAAGAATACCGAAGCAGCCTGGTTGAACCCCGACGCCCTTTCGCGCCGTATCAATTTTGCGACAGCGTTGGCCGCAGGGCGACTCCCGCTCTCCAGCATGCCCGACCCGAATGGCGACGGACGACCGGAACAGATGAATTCCCGTCGGACCATCAGCGCGCCGCGCGAAACCCAGGATGTTCAAAAGTCATTTGTCGCGCTGGATGCCAACACGCTGGGAAAGACCATGAACGGTCTGCTTTCCAGTCAAACCCGGGCGGCAATAGCCGATGCAGATCCAAGACTGCGGGCTGCATTGATGCTGGGCAGCCCCGATTTCATGCGTCATTAACGAGCGAAGGAATCCACAAATGGATCGCAGATCATTCATCAAGACCATGGGGCTGACCGGCGCCGGATTGCTTCCGGTTGGTCAATCGGCGTGGGCATCGCTCTCTCCCGATCCGCAGACAAAGCAAAAATTGATCGTGGTGTTGTTGCGTGGCGCGGTGGATGGCTTGAATGTGGTTGTTCCGTATGGCGATGCCAATTACTACCGGCTACGCCCCTCCATCGCAATACCGAAGCCCGGACAAGAGGACGGAGCAATCGATCTGGATGGTTACTTCGGGCTGCATCCGGCGCTCGCATCACTGCAACCGCTGTGGCAAGCCAACAAGCTCGCATTCGTGCAAGCGGCAGGTTCGCCTGATCCGACCCGCTCCCATTTCGACGCGCAGGATTTCATGGAATCGGGAACGCCGGGCCAAAAGTCCACACCCGACGGCTGGATGAACCGGCTGCTCGGCACCTTGCCCGGAATCACAACGCCGACACGCGGCATCAGCATGGGGCCGGTCATGCCGCGAATCCTCAGTGGCAGCATGGCAGCCACTAACATTGCTTCCGGCAAGGGTGCCGGGCGACCCACCGTGCTGGACAGGCCGGTCATCGGTGAGGCATTCGCCAGGCTTTATCAGGGCAAGGATGAAATGTCGCGCGCCTATCAGGAAGGACAGCAGGCCCATCAGGAGGTGATGTCGTCGCTGGAAGAAGAAATGCGTGCCGCCGATAACGGAGCGCCATCAGCGAATGGTTTCCCGAGTGACGCAAGTCACATGGCGGCCTTGATGCGCAACGACCCAAGGGTGCAACTTGCGTTCGTCGCCCTTGGCGGTTGGGATACTCACGCCAACGAAGGAACGGCAAAAGGACAACTAGCCAATCACCTTGCGCCGCTTGGCCAGGGCCTTGTCTCCCTTGCACATGGACTGGGACCGGTATTTGACGACACGACCATTGTCGTCATGTCGGAGTTTGGCCGCACCGTCCGCCAGAATGGAAACAATGGAACAGACCATGGCCACGGCAACGTGATGTGGTTATTGGGAGGGCGTGTCGCTGGAGGGAAAGTACACGGCGAGTGGCCTGGCCTGAATGAAAACCAGCTTTACGAAGGCCGGGATTTGCCGGTGACAACAGATTTCAGAACCGTGCTCGCGCAGGTGGCCGAACGACATTTGAAACTGTCAGATGCAAAGCTTGCCCGGATTTTTCCGGCACTGCCCGCACGGAATGGTTCGCTGCGCGTGATCCAGGATTAACGATCCGGCGATTTTCCGATTAGTGGGGATGAAGTACTGAAAGTCCGTGCCGCTGCGTGACGCGCACTGCCTTGACAGTTCTCGACTCGAAGCGGCCAGCCATTATTGCCAACAGTAGAACCCAGTTTTCGTGCGGTGGTTGGTTCCCCGACCAAGACCCGAACTAGAAATTTTCTCCGCTGGCGGAAAATCGCTTCTACTGATAAATTTTTACCAAATGCATCTGAAACCACCCGTGTTACTTGGACGGGGTAGGGGCTGCCGGACTTTCAAGTAATGCAGCTTTCGCTCAGGGATCGACCATGACTGAAATATTTCCCGTAATGGCAAGCAAAAAACCTGAGATTCCTTTTTACTACGACAACTCGTATTGGGTGATCAGGGTTTATCAGCCTAGGCAGCGCGAGGCGCGCTATCTCGGGGAGAGGAAAGAGCCTGTCCCACTTCAAGATGCCCGGCAGTTTTCTTCGCCGATATCTGCCCATCGGGCTATTGCACGCCTTAATAAAGGCAACGGTCTTTACGAAGTGGAATCGATTACTGAGATGGTTGGGCCACTTTATACGTGGCCGGAAGAGATTACGGATTTGATAATGCAAATTCCCTCGCCGTACATGTATGCCGCAATGGCATGGTTCGAGGGAGACGATGTTTGTGGCAGACTCAAGACAATGGCCCCGAGAACTTACTACCGTTATCGGAAGAGATTATTAGAGTTTGGTATCGACATATCAAAACCAAGCACTGTCATTGTGCTGCGAAAATGAAATATTCATCCCATTAATTACATAGTCATTATCACTAGTGTCCGGTTAAATCCGGGGTTTAACAACTGAAAGCCAAGACTGAAGCGGGATTCCGAGCGATGAAGGGTGGTGTCGATTTGAACGGTGAAAGCCGATTCGGGCAGTCTGCCGGGTTTTATCCCGGAGGTCGC
>JANYCD010000038.1 GCA_025360425.1 Sterolibacteriaceae bacterium | reverse complement strand
CGATCATCTTCACTGATTAAAGGGTCTGGCTCGATGACAGGTGATGCGTTTGAAACCGTGGTCTGTCCCCTATTATTGAAAAGGCGGGGCAACAGCAAGCGATGAATCCAGACGCATCGCGAAACTTATTGCGACCACGGCCCCTTTAATTCCCGAAAAGAAACCGACCCTGACCCCTTTAATAACTTGAGGGAGAACAGACATGACCGAACCTGACCCTTTAATTTCTGCTTCGAAGCCAAAGTCTGTACGTATTGAAAATATCTCGGCATTCCGAGTCAAATTTTATTTCATCTGCGATCACACCATATTCTTCCGGATTTTTGCAAAATAGTTTTGCTATAGATTTTTTAACAAGCGGTAGCTCTTCAGGTGAAATCCCTTTACGAGTAGCGTAGATTTTTTTTGCATAAGTGCGATCCAGATTGTTTTGTAACAACGTCATGTTGTTTTCATGAAATGCACACCCCAAAAAGACTATGACTTCTGCATCGAGTAACGCTTTTCTCATATCCTCAAGGTGGACATGGTCGTTTATTTGTTCCGTATAGGTGCGGAGATCAATCTGAACTTTAGGTAAATTTGGTAGTGTAGATGAACCAAACACGGTGCATTGGTGCTGGGAACCAAAATACGGCCCCACTGAGCCGTAGGGGCGGAAGATTCTTAATTTCTTTTGCGTAAGTTCTTGAGCTTCTTTAATTGCAACATCGTAATGCGATGCAATAGCGTGAACAAGGAAATGTTCGATACATCTGTCGTAATTAAAACTAATTACGGAAAAATTATCGAATAATCCACTGAGATTTTCTTTAGCTACACCTTGTGTAAGTAAACTGTAAAAATTGGGATACCACGTGTTTTGAATTGCCTGAAAGTTAATAGTATCGGCGATATTTTCGCGGCGGAAATACAACTTGCTTGATCGCTCGGCTCCTAAAATCGACGCTGTAATTGCTAACTTTCCACAAATCTCTACACCACGATCATGCCTATGAACATCAATGTAGTCATCGATCGAAGAAGACAGTAATACCCCATCCCTAATTCGCCAACACGCATGTTGAAAAGAGTTCATATCCTGGCAGTGGTATCTGGCCAGTTCGTCCCATATTTTTTGATCACCACTACCAATATTTTTCCTACCGAAATCTTCAAACCTAAAGTCGAGTTTTCTGGAAATAATATCCCTGAGCTCCCCACCAACTGGTAGCCCTACCTCATTGCTGGCACCAGCACCAACTACAAATATGGTTTTTAAATGGAGCATTGTTTGGGTGGTGTAATTAAAGGCGTCTGGCTCGAATTGATTTCCAGCAGCATACCGATCCGGAATGACAGTGTCCATTGCGCGGACCAAAGTCCGCTCTGCGCCGCCGAGTGAGGAAGGTTTGCCGGGAGAAGTCCGGTCGCGTTGTCCGAGCGCAGCGAGTTCAGCGGCCGGCCCGACGAAGCTTTCGCAGCGAGGGAAGCCGAACGAAGTGAGGCCGGCAAAGGGGGCGCGTTTCTTGGTGACTTCTTGCCGCGCAGCAAGAAGTAACTCGCCTGTCGATGGAGATACCCGGACGGGTACCGGGGCGAGTCCCGGCGCGGAGGTTGTCTTTCACTGTTGATTGGAATGTGCTTCGACAGGCTCAGCACGAACGGGACAAACCTCTGGGTCCCCGCGCACCCGTCCGAGTGTCGTCCATCGATCGCAAGGACGACAAGCTTTTCGCGGCGAAGGCGCCGCTCCTAAATCAGGCTGTACCGCCAACAGTCAAACCATCGATACGCAACGTCGGTTGCCCCACCCCCACCGGCACACTCTGCCCTTCCTTGCCGCACGTCCCCACGCCGGGGTCCAGCGCCATGTCATTGCCGATCATCGACACACGCGTCAGCACGTCGGGGCCGTTGCCAATCAACGTCGCGCCCTTGACCGGATAGGTCACCTTGCCATCTTCGATCATGTAAGCCTCGGCTGCGGAGAACACGAACTTGCCGCTGGTGATATCGACCTGCCCGCCGCCGAAGTTCACCGCGTACAAGCCGTGCTTCACCGACTTGATGATCTCCTGCGGATCCTTGTCGCCGTTGAGCATGTAAGTATTGGTCATGCGCGGCAGCGGCAGGTGGGCGAAGGATTCGCGCCGGCCGTTGCCGGTGGGCTTGCTGCCCATCAGTCGTGCATTCAACGAGTCCTGGATGTAGCCGACCAGGATGCCGTCCTCGATCAGCACGGTGCGTTGCGTCGGGTTGCCTTCGTCGTCCACCGACAGCGAACCGCGCCGTTTGGGGATGGTGCCATCATCCACCACGGTGACGCCCTTCGCGGCGACGCGCTTGCCCATCTGGCCGGCGAAGGCGGAGCTACCCTTGCGGTTGAAGTCACCTTCGAGGCCGTGGCCGATGGCTTCGTGCAGCAGGATGCCGGGCCAGCCCGAGCCCAGCACCACGGTCATGGCGCCGGCCGGCGCGGGACGCGCGGCGAGGTTGGTGGAGGCCTGATGCACGGCCTGTTGGGCGTAGGTCTGCAACATCTCGTCGCTGAAGTAGCCGTAATCGAAGCGGCCGCCGCCACCGGCGGAGCCCTGTTCGCGCCTACCCTTGTCTTCCATGATGACGCTGATCGAGGTGCGCACCAGCGGCCGCACGTCGGCCGCCATGTGGCCGTCGGAACGCGCCACCAGGATCACTTCCCACGAGGCGGCGATGCTGGCGGTGACTTCCTTGACGCGCGCATCGGCGGCGCGCGCAAAACCTTCGAGCCGCTCCAGCAGTTTTACTTTTTCAATGTCCGTCAGCGAGGCAATCGGATCGTCGGCGCCATACAGCTGCGGCACCTGTTTGCCGCGCAACATTGGCGCCAGGCGGTTGCCGGAAGCGGCAGTGATGGCACGTGTGGCCTGTGCTGCAGCGTTCAGCGCGGGCAGGCTGATTTCGTCGGAATAGGCGAAGGCGGTTTTCTCGCCGGCGATGGCGCGCACGCCGACGCCCTGCTCGATGTTGAAACTGCCGGATTTGACGATACCCTCCTCCAGGCTCCAGCCCTCGGAGCGGCCGTACTGGAAATACAGGTCGGCGTAATCCACCTTGTTGCGCAGCAACTGACCGAACACGGATTCGATGCGTCCCGTGGTCAGGTCGTAAGGCGCGAGCAGACAGCGCTCGGCGGTGAGGAAATGGGCTTGCGTTTCGGTTGTCATGGTTGTCCAGTCAAAAACAGATGCGTCATCATAGTCTCTTGTGTTGCAAGGCCGGCAGCGATGTCCGTACTTCGACTATACGCTGCGGGTCGAGTTCGGCTACCACCACGCCTTCGCCCTTGTCCATGCGCGCCACGATCTCGCCCCACGGATCGATAATCATGCTGTTGCCATGGGTCATGCGGCCGTTGGGATGGCGGCCGCCCTGGGCCGCCGCCAGCACGTAGCACTGGTTCTCCACGGCACGGGCGCGCAGCAGCATTTCCCAATGGGCGCGGCCTGTGGTTTCGGTGAAGGCGGCGGGCAGCACGATCAGATCGACGGTGCCGAAGGCGCGAAACAGTTCGGGAAAGCGCAGGTCGTAGCAAATCGAAAGGCCCATGCGGCCGAACGGCATGTCCAGCACCACCGGCTGGTCGCCGGCTTCGATGGTGGCGCGCTCGTCGTAAAACTCATTGCCCTTGCGGAAACCGAACAGATGGATCTTGTCGTAGCGGGCGACACAACTGCCCTGGCCGTCATACACCAGCGTGGTGTTGCGCAACTTGGCCGGGTCGTCGGCCGTCAATGGCAGCGAGCCACCCACCAGCCAAATGCCGTGCGCCCTGGCGGTGACGGAAAGGAAGCACTGGATCGGGCCTTCGCCCTCGCTTTCGCGCGCTGCCAAACGATCGGCATCGCTGACGCCGATCAACGGAAAGTATTCGGGCAGTACCACCAGGCCGGCGCCCGCCGCTGCCGCTTCGCCAATCAGTCGACCAGCGGTCGCCAGGTTGGGCGTGACATCGGGGCCGGAGATCATTTGCACGGCGGCGATCTTCATGGCGCGTTCTCCTTCGCTGCGTTGTCTTTCGCTCCTCCGGCCTGAGCGCCAAGCTTCTCGACTTTCGGATCAGCCCAACTGCCGGTCACGGAATAATCGAAGGCAAATGCGGCATCCACCGGATTGCCGAACACCTTGTTGAGCACCCAAACCGTGGCGCCGACTGCCGGATGGATCAGCAGCGCGGCGGTCGCCGCACTCTCCCCCAGCGCCGGCTTGACGCGGACCTTGAGATCCTGCGTTTCGTGCGCGAGGTCAACCGTGCCGGCCATCTGCACCTTGGCGGCGGGGCCGCGAATCTCCATGTCCCTGGTGTCAATCACACCGTTGGTGACGGCGGCGTTGGCGGTGATGGCATCAAACGCAAAGCCTTCACTGAACACATCGCGAAAATCCAGCGTGATGCGGCGCGGCAGCGACTGCAAGCTGATGATGCCGAGCAATCGGCCGACCACACTGGGGTCAAGCTTGTTAAATTGCCCGTTGCGGGCGTCGAGCTTGAGGCTGCCATTGAGCGAGGGATAGTCGACAGCGTAAGGTGCGCCGTTCCATGACAGCGAACCTTCCAGCGTTGCGTTGCCGCGACGTACCGCATTGGCATAACCGGCGTGGGCCAGGCTCTTTTCAATGCTCCTGGTCTTCAGCTTGAAATCCAAACGGGTATCTGCTGCTTCACCTTCGGGCCGCCACTTGCCCTGCCCGGTGAGGGAGGCTTCTTCATTCTGCACACCCAAGGTGGCATTCCAAAATCCGCCCTTGTTCTCGGCGGCAACCCTGACTTCACCCAAATCCTTGCCGGCCATCACCACATGATCGAACACCAGGTCGATGTTCGGTAACTCCGACAATGCCTCGGATGCAGCACCATCGCCAGGTACTGCATTCGGTAGGCTGAACTGGCTGATGCGGCCGGAGAGTTTGCCGTTGCTGCCGTCGGCCCAGTCGAGTTTGCCGATGATCTCGCGGCTTTTCACATCCAGATTCCAGGCCGTGGGTTGATGCGTACCGGCGATGCGGAAGTCGTGCAGGGTGCGGCCGAATACGGTCATTTCAGCGACGCGCAGGTCTAGCTGCGTCAACCCCTTGACGCGACTGCCGCCGTCGCCATCGCCGCTACGGCTGGCGTTGCTGCTGTTGTTATTGCCGGCGATTTTGCGCCAGAAATCCACATCGACACGGGGCAGGCTCACCGCCAGCGCCACGCCGCGCTCCGGCCATTTCGGCGCCACATCGCCGATGGCGATAGTGCCGCGCTCCAGCGTCGCAACTCCGGCGTCATAGCGCCTGATCACCTTGGCGCGCACCACCTTGCCCAGGCTGAATTCGATCTGGTCGCGGTTGACGATGACGGGATCCTTGCTTTTCTTTGCAGTCAACATCAAGCGCATGTCCGGCAGCTTGCGCTCCAACACGAGCGGCATGGAATCTGTGGCGGTCTTGTTGAAAGGCTCGGGCAGGCTGGAAACAATCCCTTGCAGGGTTGAACTCACCTTGGCTTCGACGGTTTTTTTCTGCGCGCGTATCGTCGCGTTCCAGTGGGTGGCACCGGACAAATGTTCGAATATCGGCTGGGTATATTGCTGCCGCAGTTGCGCCACGCTGGCATCGCCGCTGGCGGTCACCAGCACCATGCCCTCGCCCTGGGTCTTGACGTCGACCTTGACCGGCCCACCGAGGATTCGGCCCTGCAAACCCTTGGCGGAAAGATCGCTGGCGGTAAATTCGATGCGGCCGTGCACATCCTCCACCGGCGGCATGCCGGGCAGCGGAACGACACGGTTACCGTCGAAGCGATAGCCGCCTGTCAGTTGGGTTTTATCCAGCTGACGCAACGGCAGCAACAATTTCAGGTTCAGTTCGCCGGTCCCGCTGGCGCTCATGTCTTCGGTGAAGTGATCAATGCTGCCGCCCACCGGGCTGACCTCGATGTATTTGAGAAACTCGGCGGTTGGTCCGACTGCCTTGCCTTCGACGGTCAATAGCTCCTCAGGAATTCTTAAATCGGCAATCTCCGCCTTCACCGGCCCGACGGTGGCGCCGAGAATTTTGCCGCTGCTGGCGGTGATGATCATGCGCGCGCCGTTGAATTCCAACCCACCGCTGATGTCCGTGATCTCGGGCCAACTAGTGGCGAAGCGCAGGGTTGGGCCGTGAAAGGCGCCCTTGACGATGAAAACGCCCGAACCATCGGCAAACGGAAAGCGGGCCAGGTCGCCTTTCAGCTTGAGGGTGACGCCCTCGGATGCGCCGCCAATGATGGCCGTATGCAACCACTCGCGGGCATCCTTGCCCACGGCAAAAGGCATGTAACGCCACACCGCGCCGCCCTCGGCATGGGTCACCTTTGCATCGAGATCGATCTCGCCGGCAGTGCCGGGGCGCCATGTGTATGTTCCGCTAGCTTTGCTGGTGGCATCCTGGTTGTGAAAAGCTGCCTGGGTCAGCGTCAATTCGGTCGCATTACCAGCGCGTTTCCAAGTGGTCTTCACGTCGAGCGCAGAGAACGTCAGGTGCGGTTCGGGAAATATCGCCGGCAAATCAAGCGTGGCATCACGGCTCGAAAATTCGATTCTGCCGCCGCGTTCATCTCCATCGACTTGACCCGACAGGCCACTGAAGCCAGGTACGGCGCCTTGGGCCGCTAGGCGCAAGGCTTCAAAGCGCCCGCTCACCCGGTATGTCTCGAACAGGCTGTTGCGTCCGCCCCATTCAAGCTTGAGATCACGCAGCTTGCCACCAGGCGCATACCCCACCAGCGGCCCGCGGACCTGCGTTGGCAATGGAAGGTAGGCCGCAAGGCGATTCAACGTCGCCAGATCAAGGCTGTTGGCATCAAGCTGCCCATTGTGCGCCTGCCAGCGCAAGCTCATGTCGGTAGGCTGCAAGTGCAGCCCCTCCCTGGTCGCCAGCGAAAGCTGCGTCAATGAAGCCGCGAAACCGTCACCCAGCGATTGCCCGCGGATACGGCCCTCGATCCGATGCAGATCAAGCAGGGGCAGGTCCTTCGCCAGTCGCAGTTGGGTATCGGTGAGCGCGACGTCGGCCGTCAGCGCTGTCGGCTGCAGGTTGGCAAAATCGAACCATACGCGCAGCGCGCCGCGCCCCTGCGGAAGTTCCAGTGGATAGGCCACCCAATTACGCCATATCGCGAGATCGGCATAGCCGACCTGACTGTAGATTTCTCCGTGCCACGATTTGAGGTTCTTTAAATCACCACCGACCAGATCGCCGCGCAGATCGACGCGGCTTGCCATTTCCCTGGGCGGATCAAAGGCAACGCCGAAGCGATGCTGACGAAAGCCGTTTTCCAGTAGCAGGTCGAGTTTCGACATCGACAGCGGCGGCGCCCGGCGCAACTCGTCGGTCCAGGTGACGGTCGCGTCGGTTACTACAATCTCGTCCTGTTCCAGCAGCCAGTCGCCGAAGCCGTTGTCCTGTGCGTTGGTATTCACCGCGAGGCCGGCGACAAACAGATGGCCAGCCGCGTCGCGACGTATCGCCAGATCCGGCGCTACCAACGCAAGTCGATGCAGGCGCGGTCGCAGATACAGCACCGAGCTCCAGCCGATTACTGCTTCGACATGATCGAGACTGAGCGCGGGGCGGCCGGCGCTGTCCTGAATGCGCAGGCCATAGAGATCGAGGCGGGGGCGCAGGCCCTGCCATCCGGCACCAATTTTTGTGATCGCCACCGGTTGATGCAGCGCGGCGGACATTGATTGCTCCACGTCGGCGCGATAGTTCTCGATCTGCGGCAACACGGCGTAGCGCAGCAACAGAAACAGCAGCGCAAAACCGAAATATGCAATCGCCAGCAGCCAGAGGGCTGCCCGCCAGGCACGACGAAGCCAAGGCAATTGCAGTTGCGGGATCAAACGCTGTTTTATTGAGGTCACAAATTGGACGCTTAGAATGACAAGGGGCAGCAGCTACAATGCGGACCGCCGGCCCTTATTTAGCGCGGCCCAATTCTAACCCACCTGATGGCCCGGACCCCATGCCCGCCTTCGGCGAAACCCTCCCGCTTTCGCGCTATCTGACGCAACTTTTCTCGGCCCAGCCTGCGCTGCACGCCGATGTCGAAGCCCGCCTGCAAACGCCGGTCGACGTTACCGCCTTACGGGCCTGGCTTGCCGCCCAGCCAGACGAAGAAGCGACCCTGAAACCGGTATTGCGCCGCTTCAAGCAATGGGCTTACGCCTGGATCGCATTGCGTGATCTTTGCGGTTTGGCCGACCTCGGCGAAGTCACCGAGACCATGACCCTGATCGCCGAGCTTGCGCTGCAGCGCGCTTTGGTCACGCTGGCTCCAGCACTCGAAGCACGCTATGGCGTGCCCCGCGGCAGTGATGGCATTGCCCAGCAACTCATTATCGTCGGCATGGGCAAGCTGGGTGGACGCGAGCTCAATGTTTCCTCCGATATCGATCTGATTTTCGTGTATCCGGAAGATGGCGAAACCGATGCCGGCACAGGAAACGCGCATTCGATTTCCAACTTCGAATTTTTCGGCCGTCTTGGCCGACAATTGATCAACGCCATCTCCGATGTCACTGAAGACGGGCAGGTATTCCGCGTCGACATGCGGTTGCGACCCAATGGCGATTCCGGCCCGCTGGTGTGCAGCTTCGAGATGCTGGAAAACTATCTTTACACCCAGGGTCGCGAATGGGAACGCTACGCCTGGATCAAGGCGCGCATGATCGGCGGCGAACGTGATGCCGCAGTCGAAACGCAACTGGAAGCAATTCGCCGGCCGTTCGTGTTTCGCCGCTATCTGGATTTCGGCGCCATCAACGCCATGCGCGATCTGCATGCGCAGATTCGCCGCGAAGTCGCGCGCAAGGACATGGCCGACAACGTCAAGCTCGGCCCTGGCGGCATCCGCGAGATCGAGTTCATCGCCCAAGTATTCCAACTAATCCGCGGTGGTCGTGACCGGACATTGCAGATCAAACCGACACTGTCGGTACTCAAGCTGCTTTCCGATCGCGCGCTGCTTGCCCCCGTTGCGGCGGCCGAGCTTGCGACGGCGTACACGTTCCTGCGCCGTCTTGAGCACCGCCTGCAATACCTCGACGACGCCCAGACCCACGACCTGCCGGCGAATGCCAATGATCGGTCGATCATTGCCTGTGCCATCGGTTTTGCCGACTTCGCAACGCTGATGGCGGCACTGGATAGTCACCGCGCCATCGTGTCGCGCCATTTCGAAGCCGTGTTCGCCGACCCCAATCGCAACGGCCACGCGCTGCAAAGCGTATGGCAAAGCGCCGATGGCGGCGAACAGTCGATTGACACGTTGAAGGGTCTTGGCTTTCACGAATGCGCGAGCGCCGCACAGCGGCTGGCTGATTTGAAGAGCGCCCCGCGTTACCTGCAAATGTCGGAGGAAATTCGCACCCGCTATGACGCGCTGATGCCGCGTGTGGTTGAAGCCGCGGCCAAAACCGAAAATCCGGACCGGACGCTGACACGCATCCTCGATCTGCTTGATGCCATCTCACGCCGCGCAGCCTATCTGGCGTTGTTGCAGCAATATCCCCAGGCATTGCAGAAGGTTGCCGCACTGGTCAGCAGTTCGAGTTGGGCCGCCGATTACTTGAAGCAGCATCCCATTCTGCTCGACGAATTGCTCGACGCACGCCTGATCCAAGCCAACCAGGACTGGCAGAAATTCCACACCCAGTTACTGGCAACGCTGGGCGAAGTGGAACCGGATACCGAACGCCAGATGGACCTGTTACGCGAGGCACACCACGCGCAGGTGTTCCACTTGCTGTCGCAGGATTTGTCGGGACTACTGCCGGTGGAAAAACTTTCCGATCAACTTTCGGCACTGGCCGACAGCGTGGTGGATATTGCGCTCACCCTGGTGTGGCGCAAACTG
Organism: Sterolibacteriaceae bacterium; assembly: GCA_025360425.1. Taxonomy (GTDB): domain Bacteria; phylum Pseudomonadota; class Gammaproteobacteria; order Burkholderiales; family Rhodocyclaceae; genus JANYCD01. The sequence goes on along the minus strand of JANYCD010000038.1, from coordinate 49,036 downwards.
GTGACGCGTCACCGCGACGCACCGCGCTTCGCCGTCATCAGCTACGGCAAACTGGGCGGCAAGGAGCTGGGCTATGCCTCCGACCTTGACCTGGTCTTCCTCTATGATGACCCGGCGCCGGAGGCGGCGCAGATTTATGCGCGCTTGTCGACCCGCCTCAATACCTGGCTCTCGGCGCGCACGGCGGCCGGGCAGTTGTTCGACACCGACCTGCGGCTGCGGCCCAATGGTGAAAGCGGGTTGGTGGTCAGTTCGGTCGAAGCCTATCGCAAATACCAGCTCGAATCGGCTTGGGTTTGGGAGCACCAGGCCTTGAGCCGGGCGCGCTACAGCGCAGGAGACCGGGAGGTCGGGGCTGCCTTCGAACGCATCCGAAGCGAAGTGCTGCGGCAGAAACGCGACCTCGCCAAGCTCAGGGAGGACGTGCTGGCCATGCGCCAGAAAATGCTCGACGCGCACGCCACCAAGGGCGATGCGCGTGCGCAGATATTCGACCTCAAGCAGGATCCGGGCGGCTTGATTGACGTCGAGTTCATCGTTCAGTATCTGGTGCTCGGTTATGCACACTACTACCCGGAGCTGTGCGCCAACCTCGGCAACATCGCCCTGCTCGGCATTGCCGCCGAACTCGGTCTGATTCCCGCCGCGCTGGCCGAACCGGTACGCAACATTTATCGCGAATATCGCCACATGCAACATGCATTGCGCCTGAACAACGAAAAGAGCCACGTTGACCGGGCGACAGTCGTTACGGAAATCGCTGCCGTGCGCGCGCTGTGGCAACATGTGTTTGGAAACGCCCACAACCTGAATTCATAATTTCACCACGAAGGGCACAAAGGGCACCAAGAGAATCAAAGATCAGGATTTGTTTTTGCCGTTCTTGGTGCCCTTTGTGCCCTTCGTGGTAATAATTTTTTGGTTTAATCATCATGCCCGTTAATTATTCGACCCCCTCCCCCGATCAACTTCATCCTGTACCCGGTGTCCGCCTCGGTGTGACCGAAGCCGGCATCCGCAAAAAGCACAGGCGCGACCTAGCGTTGATCGCGCTGGACGAAGGCGCCACCGTGGCCGGCGTGTTCACCCTGAATCGCTTCTGCGCCGCACCGGTGACGCTGTGTCGTGAACATCTGGCGGCGCACAACGACATGCGGGCATTGATCATCAATACCGGCATCGCCAACGCCGGTACCGGTGCGCCAGGCCTCAGCGCTGCGGTGAATACCTGCGATGCGGTGGCGAAAACGCTGGGTATCGAAGCGCGCCAGGTATTGCCCTTCTCTACCGGCGTGATCCTCGAATTGCTGCCGACCGAGCGCGTGATCGCCGGCCTCGACGCGTGCCGCAATGACCTGCGCGCCGATGGCTGGCACAACGCCGCCCACGCCATCATGACTACCGACACGGTGGCCAAGGCCGCCTCGCGCCGCGTCACCATTGCCGGCAAGACCGTCACCATCACCGGCATCTCAAAAGGCGCAGGCATGATCCGGCCCAACATGGCGACCATGCTCGGCTTCGTCGCCACCGATGCCGGAATCAGCGCTCCGCTGTTGCAGAAGTTGGTGAAGGAGGCCGCCGACGCCTCATTCAACTGCATCACGGTGGATGGCGATACATCCACCAACGATTCCTTCATTCTTATCGCAACCGACAAGAATGAAATCCAGGTAAACGCGGAGGGGACCCCGGAGTGGGTTGCCGTGCGTCAAGCCATTATCGAAGTGACGGTCGAACTGGCGCAGGCCATCATTCGCGACGGCGAAGGCGCGACCAAGTTCATCACCATCGCCGTCGAAGGCGGCAAGACCCGCGAAGAAGGCCGCAAGGTGGCCTACGCCATCGGCCATTCGCCGCTGGTCAAAACCGCATTCTTTGCTTCCGATCCCAACCTCGGTCGCATCCAGGCCGCCGTCGGTTACGCCGGCATTGACGACCTTGATGTCGCCGGTACGCGTATCTGGCTGGGCGACCTGCTGGTTTCCGAACATGGCGGTCGCGCGGTCGGCTACAAGGAAGAAGACGGCTCGCGAGTCATGAAGGAATCCGAGATCACCGTGCGTGTTGACCTCGGTCGCGGCTTAGCCACCGCCACGGTATGGACCTGCGACTTTTCCTACGATTACGTCAAAATCAATGCGGACTATCGCAGCTAACAAAGTGCATAGCACTTTGTCATCCGGTAGAACGGGGATTGCCACCGTCCCAGCGAAAACGACACGATGACAGGCAACTCTACCCAAACCGTGGAACGCCACCGGGGAGAGCTCCCGGTTCGCTACCCGCTGCTCGCGCTGTGTTTTTTCGCCTGCCTGATCTGCTACCTGGACCGCATCAGTATTTCCGTGGCAGTGATCGCCATGCAGGACCATTTCGGCTGGTCGGAAACCACCAAGGGCGTGGTGCTGTCGTCATTTTTCATCGGTTACATGCTGGGCCAGATTCCCGGCGGCGTGCTGGCCAATAAATTCGGCGGCAAGATCACGCTGGCCATTGCGGTCATCTGGTGGTCGGCGTTCACTTTCCTGACGCCGCTGGCCGCGCTGGTTTCAATGTCCGCTCTGTTGGCCGCACGCTTCCTGATGGGGCTCGGCGAAGCCGGTTTATTTCCGTCGGTGTTCAACCTGTTCAGCCGCTGGACACCATTGAGTCAACGCTCCCGGTTCGCTACCCTGGTCATGAGCGGAGCACCGCTGGGCAACGTTTTCGGGCTCGCCCTCAGCGGATGGCTGGCAACACAGTTTGGCTGGCAGTCGATCTTTTACGTCTTCGGCCTGCTCGGGATTGTGTGGGCCGCAGCATGGATTCCATGGACCTGCAATGACCCGCAAAAACATCCGCGCATCACCCAGGCCGAACTGGATCTTCTCGGCCATGGCCAAACCATCAATGCCATTCCCGGAGCCGTGCCATGGCGACGATTGCTATCCCAACCGGCAGTATGGGCGCTGATGGTGAACGGTTTCTGTAGCGCATGGACCTTGTATGTCCTGCTGGGATGGTTGCCCAGTTACTTTCACAAGATTCACAACATGAACGTGATGCGCTCCGGGTTTTATGCGGCGGCACCCTGGCTCACCATGTTTATCCTGGTGAATGTGGGAGGATGGATCGCGGACCGGCTGATCAAGCGCAAGGTCAGCATCACCACGGTACGCAAGACCATGCAGGCGAGCGGACTTCTTCTCTCGGCGGTATTCCTTTTGCTCGCGCGCGAGATGACCACGCCCGAAACAGCGCTGGCGGCAATCTGCCTGTCGCTTGGGTCTGTTGGCCTCACATGGTCGGGCTACGGCGTCAATAGCCTTGACATCGCGCCACGCTACGCCGACGTGCTGACGGGGATAGTCTTCACCGCGGCCAACATTCCCGGCATCATCGCAGTCTTCATTACCGGCTGGATGATCGACATGACCGGCAGCTATGACGCTCCATTCCTGCTCGGCGCATCGATCAGCGTGTTTGGCGCAGTGGTTTACCTGATTTGGGGATCAGGTAAACAAGTTGTCGATTAACCGGAATAAGACTACCGCCATTGACTGCTTTGCAGCATCAAGGCGCCGGTGGTGACGGCGCTTCGCTGCGGTTTTCGTCGTGATGTTCGCAATGCTCGTGATCGCCATGACCCATCATGCCTTCAGGGCCATGCATCATTTCCGCGTGCTCATGGTGGCTGCCTTCATGATGGCCGGCGAGTCTGACGATCTGATCGAAGGTCTTGCGCTGGTCGGCTGTCAGGACTGATTGCAGTTTGGCCGTTGCATCGGCAATTTTCTTCAGCTTCCCGGCAAACTCGCTGGATCTGTCCGCATGAAACCGCGCAATGGTTGCGGCATCGGCAGTTTCACCAGGCTCTTTGTCGGGGCCAGTGCCCAGTGCTTGTACAGTCGTCGCGTAGGCCTGCCAGGCATTTTGTTGTGAAGCCTTGATCTCGAGTCGCTCCGCAGTTTGGCCCAGTTTTTCCTTGAGCCAGTCCTGGCAATTCATGGACCGCTCCTGCGGGTGATACGGATGCGGTTCTGCCGCAACATATGACGAGGATAATCCGGCAACCAGCATGACTGATGCTATGACAATGCCCGTCATGAGACGGGATGGATGAATGTGTTTCGAGTTCATGATTGTCCTTTCAAAAAAAAGAGGTCCGACGTATTAGAACCTCGGAGTCCCCTGCCGCGGGTGGAAAATTTGTAACGTCGGGTAATTGCTGCACTGATCCTACTTGCCCGAGTCCTTGCAGTCCGTGACGGAAATTGACGGCCCGTCATGCAGCGAAACCTGATTGCCATTGAACTCAAGCTCTGCGATGCCGTTGCTATAGCGCATACCAGCCCCGGATTCGACCTTGTCGAGGCGAAACTCGCGCTCTGCATAGATAACCCACGCCGCATTGCCGTTGTCGAGCATGTGCACATAGAAATTTCTGCCGCCTTTGCATACGTATTGGGTCGCATTCGCCGGCCTGCCGGAACGCTCCGTCCCACTACTGCCACCGAATGGCCAGAACTTGAGATTTCCGCAACCGGACAACAGCAGCGTCAGGCAGAGGGACGCCAACAATCCCGTACGTTTGAATTCGTTGCTCATGTGGACTTGCCTATAGTGTCTAAAAGGCTATCTTGCCATACACGGTACAGACTTTGAACGCGAAGCGCGCCTGGATCATTTAATGTTGACCTGCGGTGGAAAAAGGCACATTCTGTAGCGAGCGTTTTTCTGTTGGTTTATTATCAACATGTTCATAGCCCCGCTGTTACCACGGTAGCGGGAACTTCAAGTTTCGCGAGGACAAGACGATGAAACGAATATTCCTTACACTAATAATTCCTGCCCTGATGTTGATGGTGACCACTGCGTGGGCCGGGCCGTATGAGGAAGCCATGTTTGCCTATGAAAAAGGTGATTACACGGCTGCGGTGGAGAAATTGCGGCCACTTGCCGAACAGGGAAATGTTACGGCGCAAGCCACTCTTGCCCTCTTGTATGACACTGGTTATGGCATCCCGCAGGATCTGGGAGAAGCGGTGAAGTGGTACCGCCTTGCCGCCGCGCAGGGAGACAAGAGCGCGCGCTACAACCTTGGCCAGATGTATGACACCGGACAAGGCGTGCCGCAGGACAGCGTTCGCGCCTACATGTGGCTCGACCTCAGTGTTGCCGCAGGAAATGCCACTGCTGCGGCTGATCGCGATGCCGTTGCCAAAAAAATGACGCCAAAGCAAATTGCAGCGGCGAAGAAGCTGGTGAGCGAATGCCAGCAGGCCAAAAAAGCTTGTGACTGAATTCGGTAAAGCAGACGCTCATGTCTGCTTTACCTCACCGGCGCCCCGCCGAAATACCACCGGCGCCCCGCCAAGTTGCTTCTTGACCATCCATTGGGCCAGTGACGCGTCCATGTAGTCGGCATGGCCCGGAAACCAGCGCACCAGTTCGGCAACGAAAGAGCGCCCAATGTCAAACCTGCCCGCCACCACCAGTGGCCTGACCTCGGCCAGCGATTTGAGCACGGCATTGTGTTCATCGACGTGACAGTCGGTGGCCGGGAACGCGGTTTTTTCCATCCAGACGCGCTCCTGGGTGAAATGCGATTCGGCATGTTCGGCGAATATGTCGAGATTGGCGGCGAGATCCGCATCGGCGCATCCGAGCATGGCGTCAACAATGACGACAAACTCGCGATGCACATCGTCCATTGGATGAAATCCCAAAAGAAATGCATCGGTCCATTCAAAGCTGTTTTGTAAAGACATGATGCGACTTTCCATTGTCAGTTAACCAGACCACCGGCAGGACGCAATTATCTCAGAGTACCCGCAACAGCAGGTTCAGGATGCGGCGCGTCATGTTGCTGTAGGGCGGAAAGAATATCTTCACTCCCAGAATCCGGGTGCGAACCACCGCACGTTCATGCGAGAACGCCTTGAATCCGAAATGCCCGTGGGCATTGCCGATGCCGGAATTATTGACGCCGCCGAACGGCAATCGACTGTGTGAATACTGCACCACGCAACTATTGATACAGGTACCGCCGGCACTGGTATCGGCCAACACCCGGTCGATGCGTTCCTTGCTGCTGCCCCAGTAATAGAGCGCGAGCGGCTTGGGTTCGGCATTGATTTGATCGATCACTTTGTCGAGATCATCAAACGCGATCAGGGGCAATAGCGGACCGAAGATTTCCTCCTGCCGGATTTTCGATTCGCCGGGCATGGAATCAAGCAGCGTCGGCTGAATGAAGCAATCTGACTGACGAACCTCACCGCCATAGAGCACGCGTGCACCGTTTGATTTGGCGTCTTCAAGCAAGGCTTCGATGCGCTGGGTATGGCGCTGGTTGACCACGCGTGCCAGCGCCGGACTGTCTTTCTGACTCTCCGCGCTATCGCCGTAGGATGCCTTGATTGCCTCGACACACGCCTGGATGAATGCGTCCTTGATGTCGGAATGGACGTAAACGTGATCGGGCGCGATGCAGGTCTGGCCATTGTTGGTGAACTTGCCCCACACCGTGGTCTGCGCCGCAAGGCGAATGTCGGCATCGGCATCGATGATCGTTGGCGATTTGCCACCCAGCTCCAGGGTGACTGAAGAGAGATTCTTTGCGGCGGCAGCCATGACGACTTTGCCAATGGCGGGAGACCCGGTGAAAAATATGTGATCGAACGGCAGTTCCAGCAGTGCCGTGGAAACCGACGTCTCACCCTGAAACAGGGCAACCTCGGCCTGCGGAAACACGTCGCGAATGAGTTCCACCATCAGAGCCGAGAGATGCGGCGTCATCTCCGAGGGTTTGATGATCGCAGGATTGCCCGCGGCAAGGCACGATACCAGTGGCCCCAGCGTCAGGTTAAGCGGGTAATTCCATGGCGAGATGATGAGGCAGCGCCCTTTTGGCTCGACTTTGATCCAGCTTGTGGAACCAAGCATGAGCCGGGTCGGCATCACATGTTTCGGCTTCATCCACTTGCCGAGATTTCGCATCGCATCACGTGCCTCACTGATGACAGTCATCACTTCCGTGAGATCCACCTCCTCGGGCGGCTTGCGAAAATCCTTGTACCCGGCTTCCTGGATGCGAACGCGATAATCCAGCACGGCGTCATGCAGCTTGCGAATGCGCGCGATGCGTTCCTGCGCGGTGGAGCGACGCCAGCGCAGCATAGTGTCGCGCTGCGCTTCGAATACGCGCGCCATTTCAGAGTTACCTTCATCCATGGCTTGCTTCCCGATGTACGGCCTGGTTGTTGCGTTCATGTTTGGTGCGGATGTTTGGTATGCGCCGCATCGGCCAAAATCATTGCCGCCGCTTTTTCGCCAATCACCATGCTTGGCGCATTGGTGTTGCCGCCGATGAGGGTCGGCATGATCGAGGCATCCGCAACGCGCAAGCCCTCGACACCGTGGACACGCAGTCGCTCGTCAACCACGGCCATTGGATCATTTCCCATCTTGCAGCTACCGACCGGATGGTAGATTGTCTCTGCATTCTGGCGGATGAATTCGAGGATCTGCTCATCCGTTTCCACACCCGGGCCCGGCGCAACTTCGCCACCATTGTGGGACTGAAAAGGTGCGGCGGCGAAAATACTGCGGGCCAGCCGGACAGCCCGAATCATCGTCTCCCGATCCTCGGCATGGCTGAGGTAGTTGGCATGGATCCAGGGCGGGTCTTTTGGATCGGCGCTGCGCAGACCGATATGCCCGCGGCTCTTTGGGCGCAATTGACAGACATGCGCGGAATAGCCGTAGCCCAGCACCGGCTTGCGGCCATGGTCCTTCAAATAGGTCGGCAGAAAATGGAATTGCACGTCGGGTCTGTCAAGGTCGGGGCTCGTCTTCGCAAAGCCGCCGGACTCAGCAATATTGCTGGTGAGCAAGCCGCGCTTTCTGGCGATGTAATTGAACAGCGCCGCAATTCCCCTGGGCAACAACGCAGGTGCAATCCCGATCGCCAGTTTGCTGCTGTTGCGGCACATGATGGTGGCATCCAGGTGATCCTGCAAATTTGCGCCAACGCCGGGCAGCTCATGCACCAGCGGAATATTCTGTGGCGCCAACTCCCGACCTGGTCCAACACCCGAAAGCATCAGCAGTTGCGGCGAGTTGACCGCACCACCGCTGAGAATGATTTCCCTGGTGGCGTAAACCGTTCGCCGGGCGCCTCGGGTCAAAAAATGCACGGCATGTGCGCGCTTGCCCTGAAACTCGATGCGCGATGCCAGCGCATCGGTAATGACCGTGAGGTTGGATCGATGCCTGACGGGCGAGAGAAACGCACTGGCCGCGCTCCACCGCTTGCCATCCTTCTGCGTGACCTCATAAAAACCGACGCCCTCACGCTGGATTGCCACATTGAAGTCCGTGGTCACTGGCAATCCGACCGCGGCACCGGCGTCGATGAACACCTGGCTCAACGGATTGCAGTCGCTCAGCGCCGCGACATTCAACGGCCCGCCAACGCCGTGCCATTCACTGGCTCCGGCCTCATGGTTCTCCAGACGCTTGAACAGCGGCAGAAGGTCGGCCCATCCCCATCCGTCATTTCCCAGCGCCGCCCACTCATCATAGTCAGCCCCGTCTCCGCGCATGTAGATCATGGCATTGATCGAACTGCTGCCGCCCAGGGTTTTGCCGCGCGGCCAGTAGAGGCGGCGGTTGTTTAGTTCAGGTTCTGGTTCGGTATTGAAGTACCAATTGTACTTTTTGGTTTGCAGCAGAACCGCGATGCCGATCGGGGTTTGAATCAGCGCGCTCTTGTCTTCATGGCCTGCTTCCAGCAAACAGACGCGAACCGCGGGGTCAGCACTGAGCCGGTTGGCGAGGACACAACCCGCCGATCCGGCACCTACAATGATGTAGTCGTATGCATTGCCGTCCATGGGCGCTCACTCATTTGACTCACCGGCTGCAGCCCGCGATATTGCGGCGAAGCCGGCAGGCGCTAATGCACCGCTATTTGCCGCCGTTGCCGATATTCGCGTGGCGACATGCCGAAACGCCTGGCGAAAGCGTGAGAAAAATGACTTGCGCTCTTGAAGCCAAGATCGACGGCAATGTGCAAAATCGATTTTTGCAACCCATCCGCGGCCGATAGCTCCATGGCGGCCCGCTCCAGCCGGCGTTCCCAGATCCAGGATTCAATCCGGTAGCCGCGTTTGGCGAACAGTTCGTCGAGATGCCGCCGGCTGACGCCCTGCGCTTCGGCAACGGCCTGCCCATTCAAGGTTTCGTCGCAGAGGTGATGCTCGATGTAATGCATCGCGCGCGTCACGCGCAGCGGAACATCGAATTCCTGCCGCGCGTGCCTGAATGCCGATGTCAGAGTACACAGCGACATCAGCGCGCCCAGCGCAGCGCTGTGTTCGGTGGGATTCAGCGACGGCGCTGCATCCCAGAGGTTTCGGGTGCATTCGAAGAGCGGCTTGTCGTTGACGGAATTTGCATTCATCCGCATCGATGCCGCTTCGCGGAACATTCCCGGCGTAAAGGCACCGCTGGGAAACTGCAGATAAAGCTGTTCGAAATCGTCGAGATGGTCGAGCGCCAGCGGTGCGGAAGCATTGAGAAACGCAAAACTTCCGGGATCCAGATCGGCATATTTGCCGTATTGGGAAAGACGAGTCCTGCCGCGTAACTGAAGAACGGCAACCGGCAGGAAGCGTTTTTCAGCCACCGCTCGGGATCGGATCACCCGTTGCGCGTTCGAGCGCAACGACCACAGCCGCGCCCCGGCAAAGTCGAGCGCCGACAAGTCGGCGAACACATTGTCATTTGAGTCGGCAACTTCCAGGCCGGGCAGCATGTAACGCCGCAGACAGGCTTGCCAGAGTGCGCCCGCCGCAGGTGTTCGCGACGCCTGGATATGGACCAGTTCTTTTACAGGCATGTTTTATCCTCGCTTTTGAGCAAGAGTTTGCTGCTTAATCAATATACACTTGGGCACACGTCAACTTGTCCGAGCCGACTGCCAATGCCATCTTTTGATATTAAATCAATTTCACGTGCGGAAAATCCTTTTCCGGCCTTGGCGCAACTGCGCAAGCAGGATCCGGTGCATTGGAGTCCCGCTTTCAAGGGCTGGATTCTGACCCGCTACGACGACGTCCGGAAGGCATTGCGATCACCGCAATATTCGTCGGACCGCCTGCGTCCCTTCTTCGAAAGCCTGCCTGAGCAGAAAGCCAGGGAATTGGCCGACCTCAAGCACTTTATCCCGCTCTGGCTGGTATTTCATCAGCCGCCGACCCATACCCGGCTGCGGACCATCATGACACCGGGGTTCCTGCCGTCCGTCATCGCCAGGATGCGGCCCAAGATAGAAGCGCTGGTCGATGACCTGATCGACGAATTCATCGATCGCGGCACCGTCGAATTTATCGATGACTTCGCATTGCGCCTGCCCGGTTACGTCATCATGGATCTGCTCGGTGTACCAAGGTCGGATCTGCCGATGATCAAGACCTGGTCGGACGAGTTGCAGCTCTTCATCGGCGGTTCGAAGGTCACCGTCGACAAATACGCCAAGGCGCAGCACGGTACGCATGCGATGGCGGAATATTTTCGCGAGGTGATTCGACGCAAGAGGGCACATCCCGATCAGGACTTCATTTCCATGCTGATTGAGGCACGCGATGAAACGGGACAGATGTCAGAAGACGAGTTGATCACGACCTGCATTTTGCTGGTGTTCGGCGGGCATGAAACGACGACGAACCTGCTCGGCAATGGTTTGCTCGCCTTGATCCGCAATCCCGGCGAACTCGAAAAGCTGCGTGCCAATCCTGCACTCGCCGCCATGGCCGTCGAAGAGTGCCTGCGCTATGACGGCCCCAGCGGCTCGGTCGTTCGCATCGTTAGCGAGGATCATGAGCTCGAAGGCAAGCTGCTGCGCAAGGGCGACCGGGTGTTCGCCATGATTCCGGCGGCGAACCGCGATCCGGCGCAGTTCGCCAACCCCGACAAATTCGACATTGAACGCAGCAAGAGCGCTCACCTGACCTTCGGCCAGGGCGTGCACTTTTGCCTCGGCGCACCGCTGGCGCGTGCCGAAGCCATCGCCGCATTTCCCAAACTGGTCAGCCGCCTGCATGACATCCACGTCACCACGGACAAACTCGAATGGCGCGATGCGACGGTCATGCGCGGCATCACTGCGCTACCGCTGGCTTTTCGAAGAGCATAGGAATGGCGCGGGGCATCATCGCCCTAAAATGCAAAAATGACTGAGGAAATTGTGGTCGATCGTCTGGATACCAACTTCGTTTCGCTGCCGGCAGTCTGGGAGTGCAATGCACGCATCTATCCGGACAAGGAAGCCGTGGTGTGCGGCAGCAGGCGCCTGAACTGGAAACAACTCAACTGCGCTGTCAATCGTGTTGCCAGTGCGTTGCTGCGCGACGGGATCGGCAAGGGTGACAAGATCGCGGTGTTGATGTCGAGTTCAATCGAGACCCTGGTCGTGATATTCGGCGCCGTAAAAGCGGGCGCATGCGTGGTTCCACTGAGTCCGATGCTGGCCAGCGACCAGGTCACCGTGCTGATCAATGACGCGGCGCCTGCACTGGCCTTTGTTTCCAGCGACACGCGCCACCTGGTGGAGGCTTCCAAAGCAGACTTTCCCCGCATCGATGCCGGGCGCTGGATATCGGTCGGCTTTGAGGGCAATGGTTGGCGTAATCTGGATCATTTCCTTGCGGGGACGTCCGATCGGAATCCCGATATATCGTTTGACGCGGAAGATGACTTCTTCGTCTTGTACAGTTCCGGCACCACCGGCCTGCCCAAGGGCATCGTACATACACATTTTTCGCGGCGTGACCTCGCCGATACCTGTGCACTGGAAATGCGCTTTGATTTCACTTCCCGGGTACTGACGACCACCTCGCTGCATTCCACCGGCACTTTCCTGATCGTCATGCCGGCCATACTGGTCGGGGCCACGCTGGTGATCATGGAAAAATTTTCGCCAACGGCACTACTGGAGACCATCGAACGCGAACGAATTACCCATACCTTCATGGTGCCGACCCAATTTGTCATGGTGCTGACCAATGAGGACCCGACAAAATATGACCGCTCCAGCCTCAAGTGCATGCTGTCGGCCGGTTCTCCGTTGCGCAATGAGACCAAGCTGGAGATCCTTGAAAAAATCAGCCCTGCGCTGTTCGAGCTCTACGGCAACAGTGAAGGCTTTGCCACCATGCTCAAGCCGGAGCAACGCACCCACAAATTCGACACCGTCGGGCCGCCGTTCATCGGCCATCAGATGAAGATCATCGACAACGAGGGGCGCGAATTGCCGCCCGGCGAAATCGGCGAGATCGTCGGCCGCGGCGGCAGCATGCTGAAGGAATACTTGAACCGACCCGCCGATACGGCGGCGGCCCTGTGGCGCGACGAACAGGGCAGGATGTTCTTTCGCACCGGCGACATCGGCCGCATGGACGAAGCCTGTTTCGTCTCGGTGCTGGACCGCAAGAAGGACATGATCATCTCGGGCGGCTTTAACGTTTTTCCAATCGATATCGAGACCATTCTGGCCGGGCATGAAGCCGTGGAGGATGTGACCGTGATCGGCATCCCGGACCAGATCTGGGGCGAAACCCCGCTCGCCCTTGTCATCCAGCGCCCCGGTACAACGGTTTCCGAAACAACCCTCACCGAATGGGTCAACCAGCGCCTGGCCAAGCATCAACGCATCCATGGCGTAGTGTTTCATCAGGACTTCCCGCGCAATGCGCTGGGCAAGGTCCTCAAACGGCAGTTGCGCGACCCGTACTGGAAAACCTGAGTACCATGTCGACCAACAATTACAATCGCCATACGCAACGGGCTGTTTCCGTCCACGCGGCTTTATGGAGAGCACATCATGGGTGAAAAGGTTTACGTACTTGGGTCTTATTGCATGCCATTCCGGCGCTGGCCGGAAAAGTCGCTGAAGGATCTGACCCGCGACGCCTATCTCGGCGTACTGGCCGACGCGGGACTGAAAGCGGGCAGCGACATTGCCGCCGCCTGGTTCGGCAACTGCTTCGCCTATTACTGGGGACAGGCGTGCATTCGCGGCAACGTATGCTTTATCCCACTGGTGCGTGAGGGACTGTTTCCTGAACGCATCCCCATCACCAATGTCGAAGCCGGTTGTGCGACGGCCAGTTTCGCCATGGCCGGCGCCTACAAGGAGATCAAGGCAGGCGACGCCGACCTGACGCTCGCCATCGGCGTGGAAAAGATGTTCGACCCGAACGATCCAACCGCCGTGTTTCCTCTGTTTTCGAGCGGACTCGATCAGCAGAATCCCGAAGAGTGGATGGCCCACTATCAGGAAGTCGCGGCATCGATGGGCAAGACCTTCGCGCCGCAGCCGGACGGCTCCATCGCCATGGATACCTATGCTATCCAGGCGCTGTATCACATGAAGCGCTATGGCACGACCGTCGGGCAGATCGCTGCCGGTGCGGCCAAAAATCACTGCAACGGCGCGCTCAATCCCAATGCGCAGTACCGCTTCGCCATGACGACGCAACAGGTGCTCGATGATCGCCTCGTGTCCGACCCGTTTACCCGCTCAATGTGCGCGCCCATCGGCGATGGCGCCGCCGCCGCGCTGCTCTGTTCGGAAAGCTACTTGAGGAAACAACCACCGGAAGTGCAGAAACGAGCAGTGCTGATCCGCGGCTTCGGGCTCGCCGGCGGCAAGTACCGCAAACTCGATGAGCCCGGCCTGACCCGCCACGCGGCTGATCGCGCGTATGCCATGGCCGGCATCGGCCCGCAGCAGATCGACGTTGCCGAGGTTCATGACGCGACTTCATTCTGCGAAATCTACCAATGCGAAATGTTGCGCTTCTGCGAACCGGGCCAAGGCGGCCCGTTCGTCGCCAGTGGTGCAACTTCCCTTACCGGTAGCCTGCCAATCAATACCTCGGGCGGGCTGGTTTCCAAGGGCCACCCGATCGGCGCCACCGGTTTGTCGATGTGTTACGAACTGGTGACCCAGTTGCGTGGCGAAGCTGGCGCGCGGCAGGTCAAGGATGCTATCTTCGCCCTCGAGGAAAATGGCGGCGGCGTCATCGGTATGGAAGAAGCGGTGGCCGCCGTTGTCATCTACGAGCGTGTTTAGCCACACTGCACAAGAATTTACTGCAGCAATGGCTACACTCCCCCACGGCAGGAGTTTTGGACTGGAACATGGTCAAGATATTTCTGGTGCGACACGGGCAGGCTTCGTTTCATGCGGCCGACTACGATCAACTGTCGGACGCAGGCCACGAGCAGGCCCGCCTGCTTGGTGAATGGTTCGATGAATGCGATTGGCCCATACACCATATTGTTGCTGGTGGCATGAAGCGCCACCTGGAGACAGCGGAAGGATTCTTTTCCAGATACTCCGCTGCGCCGGATTGGCAGGCACGACTGAAACGTGACGTGGGTTTCAACGAATTCGACCACCGTGAAATTCTTGACCGCTGGCGCGCCGCCGAAGATCCCGAGGCTGCGGCCAAATACAGCGGCTTCGAGGGCCTGACACTCGAGGAATTCGAAAAAAAAATGTTCGGCGCGCTGGCGCGTTGGGCGAGCAGCCGTCATGACCATGATTACGCAGAGCCCTGGCCAGTGTTCAGCAAACGCTGCATGGCAGCCCTGAACGCGGCGGCGAACCTGGCGCAACCCGGCGAGAACGTCATCGCATTCACTTCATGCGGGACCATCAGCGCCATGTGCCGCAACATCCTCGGCTTCTCCGAAGAGCAGATGGTGCACATGATGTGGCAGGTCGCCAATGGGTCCGTCACCTGCATTACCCAAAGTCGCGGCCGCTTCGGGTTGTCGACCTTCAACGCGACGCCGCATATCGACCGCAGCGGCAGGCCCGAGCTGCTGACCCTCAAATAGACATCCCACTGGATCGCTCCATGGAACCCTCCTTCAAGCTGGATGGAAAAATTGCGCTGGTCACCGGCGCCAGTCGCGGCATCGGCGAAGCCATTGCCCGCACCCTAGCCGCATACGGCGCACACGTGATCGTGTCCAGTCGCAAGCAGGATGCCTGCGAAACCATCGCCGCTGACATCCGCAACAATGGCGGCAAGGCCGAAGCCATCGCCTGCCATGTCGGCGAAATGGCACAGATCGAAGCAGTGTTTGCCGCCATCGAAGCACGCCATGGCCGGCTCGACATCCTCGTCAACAACGCCGCTACCAATCCCTACTTCGGCCACATCGTCGACACCGACCTCGGCGCATTCCAGAAGACGGTCGACGTCAACATCCGTGGCTATTTTTTCAGTTGCTCGCTCGGCGCCAAGCTGATGGCAAAAAACAGTGGCGGCAGCATCATCAATGTCGCCTCCATCAACGCGGTTGTGCCGGGCGCCAAGCAGGGCATCTATTCCATCACCAAGGGCGCCATCGTGACCATGACCAAGGCCTTCGCCAACGAATGTGCGCCGATGGGTGTGCGTGTGAACGCCCTGCTGCCCGGCCTGACCGACACAAAGTTCGCCGCCGCGCTGGTACATGATGAAGAGATGCGCAAGCCAATGCTGTCGCGCATCGCGCTGGACCGCGTGGCGCAGCCGAATGAAATGGCCGGTGCAGTGCTGTACCTGGCCTCCGATGCCGCCAGTTACACCACCGGGGTCTGCCTTAACGTCGATGGCGGCTTCCTCGCCGGCTAAGGAAAGGAAAATCAGGACACGCCTGTTTCGCCTAATCGAAAGGATGTGCAGTGGACTTTGAATTCTCACCCAAGGTGCAGGAACTCCAGCAGCGCCTCAACGCATTTATGGACGAGCATGTCTATCCAAACGAGGCACGCTTTTACAAGGAGGTCGCGGCCGGCAATTGCTGGCCGGCGGTGGTCGGGGAACTCAAACCAAGGGCTCGCGCCGCCGGACTGTGGAACCTGTTCCTGCCGCACTCGGACAAAGGCGCCGGCCTCACCAATCTCGAATACGCGCCGCTGTGCGAAATCATGGGCCGCGTCCTCTGGTCGCCGGAAGTGTTCAACTGCTCTGCACCCGACACCGGCAACATGGAGGTGTTCGCCCGCTACGGCACCGAGGCGCACAAGCAGCAGTGGCTGTTGCCCCTGCTGGCCGGCGAGATACGCTCCTGCTTCGCCATGACCGAGCCAGCGGTAGCTTCGTCAGATGCGACCAATATCCAGAGCTCCATCGTGCGTGACGGCGACCATTACCTCATCAACGGCCGCAAGTGGTTCTCTTCCGGTGCACCCGATCCGCGCTGCAAGATTTTCATTTTCATGGGCAAGACCGATCCAGACAATCCTGACCGGCACAAGCAGCAATCGATGATCCTGGTGCCACGCGATACGCCGGGCATCACCATCGTCCGCTCGCTGCCGATCTTCGGCTTTTCCGGCGCGCCCGATGTGCCCGGCGAAGTGCTGTTCGAGAATGTACGCGTACCGGCGCAGAACATGCTGCTCGGCGAAGGCCGTGGTTTCGAAATTGCCCAAGGACGTTTGGGGCCTGGACGCATCCACCATTGCATGCGCGTGATCGGCGTCGCCGAACGGGCGCTGGAAGCCATGTGCAAACGCACCCGTTCGCGCGTCGCCTTCGGCAAGCCGATTTCGGAACAGACAGTGACGCTGGAGCGCATCGCCGAATCGCGCATCATGATCGATCAGGCGCGACTGCTGGTGCTCAATGCCGCATGGATGATGGACATAGTTGGCAACAAGGGGGCAAAAAAAGAAATCGCCATGATCAAGGTGGCCGCGCCGACCATGGCCTGCCGCGTCATCGACTGGGCCATCCAGGCCCACGGCGGCGGCGGCATCACCGACGATTTCGGTCTGGCCATGGCCTACGCCAATGCGCGCGTGCTGCGCATCGTGGACGGTCCCGACGAGGTCCACCGTAACCAGCTCGGCAAGCTGGAATTGGCCAAGTACAAGTAGGCCACAGGATTTCGGAAACGCCGCTTCTTTGGCCAAAACGGCCATGACCATAGAGGTCTTGCTGGCGCCGAGGTTGCTGTACTTCGCATTGCCGCCGTTCAACAATTTCCCGCAAAAAAGGGAATCCAGTCCGAACGGCAGCGTATTCAATTTGCCATCGGTGTCCCCCACCCAAAGCGAAGGTTCAGGTTTCTTGAAACCCGCTATCAGATGACTACGATAACGTCTTTCATTGGGATTTCCTGTCATGACTGGATTCAGCATCCGTGCCCGCCAGATATTGTTCGTCGCTGACTTTTTCCAGCCAGTTAATGCCGACGCGGTTGAGCTGCTCGACAATGGCGATGTGTGTCATGGCCGTATCCCTTGTAGCGCCATGCCAATGCTTGTGGCCTGGCGGACACCAGATCACGTCGCCCGGTCGGATCACCTTGACCGGACCGCCCCAGCATTGCGTCCAGCCGCATCCGGCAGTGACGATCAGGACTTGACCCAGAGGATGGGTATGCCACGCGGTCCTGGCGCCAGGTTCGAACGTGACGCTGGCGCCCATGGCGCGTGCCGGCTCCGGCATGTTAAAGAGGGGATCAATGCGGACATCGCCGGTGAAATACTCCGCTGGTCCCTTGCTCGAATGCTGTGTACCGCTGCGTTTGATTTCCATATCCATTTCATTGCTCCTTAATGCTGTAGATTGCTGGCGAGTCCCGATCAATATTCCTGACGCGTCGGACGGAACAGGATTTCGTTGATGTCCACATCGTCCGGCTGGCTGATGGCAAAGGCAACTGCCCGAGCGAACGAGTCGGCTGGTATCGCGATTTCCTCATAGAACTTGCGGATGCGCCCGCTGACTACAGGATCGGTGACGCTATTCGGCAGTTCGGTTGCAACCGGACCCGGTGAGATCACCGTCGTACGAATGTTGTAGGGCTTCACTTCCTGGCGCAGACCTTCAGACAGCGCTCGCACTGCATGCTTGGTTGCCGAATAAACCGCGCCTCCGGGACCGACCTTGTGTCCAGCAACGGAAGAGACATTGATGATGTGCCCAGCTTTCTGCTCCTTCATGTACTGCAATGACGCAGCAATGCCGTACAGCACGCCCTTGATATTGACGTCGATCATTCGATCCCAGTCTTCGATCCTGACGCTTTCTAGCAACGACTGCGGCATTAGTCCAGCGTTGTTGATGATGATGTCGATACGGCCATAGGTCTTCACGGCAGTATCGACCAGATTTTTAACTTGCTCGCATTGAGTGACATCCGTTTGGATAGCGACGGCCTTGCCGTTGCCTCCAAGCTCATCTGCAAGCGCTTTGATACGAGCGCAGCTCATCGGCGCGTTGAACGGCTGCTTTTCGCAATTGCGACAGGCCGCTTAAGGTCGATAAAGGTCGGTCAGTTGCGGCGGCTCGACCGTCCGCGTTGGCCGAAGAGCGGAAGTTCCCCGGAAAGAGATTGAAGGACTGTTTAGGGTTGCGTGCAGTTTCTGAAAGCTAACAATAGAGCGATAGAGACTGTTCTACTTGGATGCAGCACTCCACGGAACGCCGCAATCAATCCGACAAAGCGGATTAGCAAAGACAAAGGCTTCCGCCAAGGAGGCCTTTCTATTCAGCTCGATACCTTTGACCTTGGGTTAATGCGGCCAACCGGACCGCCCGCAGGCCAATGCCAGCGGCTTACATCTTGACTTCGCTGATCTGTACCTCGGCCTTAATATCGGTGTAGTTGGGGCCGTCCTTCGAGAATTCTGGCGCATGCGGCACGAAGGACTTCTGGAACGACTCGATCGAATCGAACAGCAGATGCGCCATTGCCACGAACGCCGGCTTGGAACCCGGTGCGCCACCACCCATGCCGAAGTCGACCGTAACGCTCTTCAAGGCCGGGCCGAGTGCTTTTTGCACCATCGGAATATGCGACTTGCAGTAGTAGTTGATATCGAACCGTTTGCCTTCGCTGTAGGGATACATCGCGGTGACCTTGATCATGTTTTCCTCCTTCAGGTTATTGGTAAGCGAATGCCGCCTTGACGACCGATACATTATAGGCAACGTCGTTGCAAAAATTCCGTGCCGCCCCGCCCGACGTTGTCCTCGCCTCGGCTACCACGTACTTGCGCCTTCGCCGGTTATCGTCAGCAGGATTCTTCAACGAAGATTGACGCTATTTTTTTCAGACACTATCGACGCGTGTTCTAACAAGTTTCAGGGTTTTGATTCGCCAACGGTCACCCTGATATTGGTAGGTCTCGTGGTAGTAACCGTACGCGGATATGCCGTTGATCGGAGCGCCTTTCGGAAACCGCAAGGTATCGTGCATGGCCCAGGTGGCCTTCGCCGTTGTTTCACTCAACAGTTCGATTTCGGGAAGGTAGGCTTGATGCGCGGACACCACACCCGCCAATGCCTGCGACAGCGCTTCGATAGCTTCGCGACTGCCACGAAGCACGCTCTCCGTGGCCGCCGGCATCAGGTCTACCCCGCTGGCGGGATCCGTTGCTCCGCCACGGTAATCACATTCGACATCGTCGGCGAACACCTCTTTGAGCAGTTCCCTGTCTTTTGTGTCAATGGCGCGGCAGTATTGTGCCTTCAAAGTCCGAATGGATTCTGTCGTCATTAAGCGCTGAATGTTTTCCATGAATGCCTCCTTGATAGATCGCTATTGAGCGTGTTGTAAATCGCAAACGGCACGACCCCGGGGTATGACTTTCAGGCGGTGCCGGTGATGCACATCAAAGATTGCTTCATGAACTCGGGGGTGAATTCCAATTCGACGACGGCGTAGCGACTACGCCCCTTTCAGATGTTCTTTCGCTGCATTTTCACCAGCCAGATATCCATAAGTGAGCGCAGGGCCAATGGTTCCACCACCTGCCCAGTAAGCCTGCCCGGCGGGACTGGCAATGCAATTCCCGGCGCCGTAAAGACCGGGAATCACTTCGCCGAAGGTGTTCATGACCTGTCCTTTCGCATTGATGATCGGCCCACCCTTGGTATCCAGCGTGCCTGCTCCCAGAATCGCGGCGTAATACGGTCCCGATTCCGCAATCGGATACATGGTGGGATTTGGATAGGGGCTTGGATCTCTCTTGCGTCCATAGAGATGGAAGCCAACTTGTGCCGGGGTTGCTCCGCGCGCGAAGTCTGTATCGACGCCCTGCTTCGAAAATTCGTTGAAGCGGGCCACGGATTCCTTCAGGTTGCCGAGGAATGAGGCATCCAGCTTGACCCCGCCGGTATGTGACGCCAGCTTAGCAAGCCGCGCTGCCAGGCTGGCTGCCAGTTCATCCAGTGTGTCGCCTTTGATTACATGATCGGCGTCCGTATTTGCGGGAGGGATCGGGCTGATCCCGGGAAACAACTTTGCGTTGCGCTCATCCCAAATCATGAAGCCGAGCAGATTGGGGTATTCATCGCGAACCGCATCCCAGTAAAAGTGGGCCTGGGTGCGCTCGTTGTAGAGTCCTTTCTCGTTGGCAAAACGCCTGCCGAAACGATTGACCTGAATCGTGCTGTCGCCCGGCACCACCCACACGTTTTGCGGAACACTGCGCGTTTTCAGCGCAACCTCGACGGGAACCTGACCCCACCATGCATTGGACATATTCCCCAGTGCCGCCCCTGCCGCCGCCGCGATATTGATGAAATCACCGGTGCTTCCGCTTGCCGCCCCGCCCCCCCATATATATCCGCGGAGAAAGCGATTGCACATGTCGGGATTGTTGGTGAAGCCCCCGCTACAAAAGACGATCGCCTTGCGCGCCTGGATGTTGACCGGGCCGCCTTCATCCCGCACCACTTCCACGCCGATGACATCTCCGTGTGCATTGCGGACAAGTTTTTGAACACGGTGCTGCAGGTAAGTCTTGATCTTGAGTTGGCCGAATACCGCATGCAGTTGCCGCAACAACTCGGCGCCATTGCCACCACCGGTAAATATTGGATCCGCCACAGCGGAGATCAGACTGCGGCCCCGGGTGACTTTGTCTTCCGGCAATGGGGAATGGTAGTCGGCGAAATCCTTGCCTTCCCAGTCCTTCCATGATGCAATTTTGAGTGCGCCGGCTGATTGAAGCTTTTCGATGACCTTGTCGCCGTTATCAAAGAAAGTGGCAATGAGCGAGAACTCATGCTCGGACACGCCAAGCCATTTGTCGTTCGGATCGTATCGCGTCGGATAGGAGAGGCGCACCATGTAGCGAAGCGCATCGATACGCTCATCAACGATGCCGCGGCTTTTCAGTAACGGATTATTCGGAATCCAGAAAATTCCGTCTGACTTGGCCGTCGTACCGCCCAGATACGGCATCTTTTCGAGCATGATGACCGAGGCGCCATTTCTCGCCGCCGCGATCGCGGCGGCAGACCCTGCTGCGCCGCTACCGACGACGACGACATCGGCCTGCATGGACCAGGGCTTTGGGCCACCGGTCGCCGCCTGTGCCACTGGTTGAGCCAATGACCCGATAGCAAGCGCCGAACCCCCTGCCATTGCCTTCAGTACATTGCGACGCGTGTTGCGATTGGAAGCCTTCTGAATTTCGCCCTTTTTGTCCTGGGACATGATTGCTTTCTCCTCTTGCGAAATTATTCAGTTGTTGGGAGCGCCTCCCAGTATCCATTTCTCGATCAGTTCCACCTGCCCGGCATCCAGAAATCGGGCCGGATCCACCTTGGGCATTGAGTCTCCGTTGCCGCCCACGCTGAGTTGCGTCCCGCGCAATTTATGCATCAGATAACTTTTTTCCAGATCGCCGGGTGCAACACGAAGCAGTTCCGACTCGGTACTCTTGGTCGATACCAGATTGCGGTAGGCATCGTGACGTGCCAGATTGAGCCCGGCGTTTTCGGCGCCTGTGACATGGCAGAACACGCACTGCGTGTTGAAAATGGGTTGGATGTCTTTCTTGAAGCTCGGAACTGCGCGGGGTTCCGCACAAGCAGCATCAACCCCCAGCGCGATGAGGCAGCATAGATAAAATTTACGCCAACGTCCGCTCATTCCATCCGTCAAGTCAGGACGGTAAAGAAACTCGGACGCACGACGTTATCCTGCGACCAGGAAGCATGCCCAAGGTCATTGGTATCCCAGACGATGGTCGGCGAGTCCGGATAGTGCATATACCCTTCGGTGAACACCTCGTTGCGGTTGCCGGATGGATCAAAGAAATAAATCGTGAGGCCACGTGTCACCCCATGTCGGTTGGAACTGACATCGACCGGAATCCGGTATTTGCCGATCAGGTCCGCGGCATGGACCAGGTCCGCCGCAGACTGGAGGCGGAATGACGCATGGTGGAAGCGATTGCCATCCGGTTGCGCCTGAAACGCAATGTCGTGCGGCTTGTTTGAACCGCTGAAGAAAATGGCCATGCTGACTTTCGAATCGGCGTCGATGATTCTTTCGCTGACGCTCATTTCGAACACTTCGGTGAATAACCTTTCGTTTTCCTCGATGTTCGGACCACCGAGCAGGATGTGATCCAGTCGCTCGATCCTGAATCCGCGAATGACGCCCTCGTCCGGAAGCACACCGGGATTGTGATAGCCCATGGTGTTGCCGACACGTTCCATTTCCGCATAGAGTTGCATGGTGTGCCCGGTCGGTAACACGAAACTGAGGCGGCGCCCGCTCTTCGGATAGACACCGGCCGGGATGCGTTCCACTTTCAAGCCGAACGCTTCGATCTTTGGTTCAAGATCGGTCAGGGTTGCATCGTCATAGACCTTGAATGCGAAGTGATCGATGCCGGGTCGATCCGCCTCACGAATCACAACACTGTGATGATCGAGTTCGTCCCACGTTTTGTAATACACGCGACCATCCGCATCCTCCAGGGTTTCAATCAGCCCCATGCGTTCGCCGTAATGCTGTCGCGCGAGCTTCATGTCCATGACGCGGAAGGCCACTTCGCCGACCCGCAACAGTCCTCGTATTGCCATGATTAAATCCTCCGTGTATTGATTTTTCTTTGGCTGTGATGCGACCTAAGCGGCGTACGCCGACAGGTTCACGTTGCGCTGCTTGGCCAGTGTGATCGCGGTGTCTTCGATCATGTCTTCCTGCCCGCCGATCATCTTCCGGCGGCCAACCTCAATCAATATGTCGCGCGCTGGCACACCGAATCGCTCAGCGGCCCGCTTTGCATACAACAGGAAGCTCGAATAGACACCGTAATAGCCGATGGTGAGTGATGCACGATCAACCCTCACGATGTGGTCCATCATCGGAACGACAATGTCTTCGGCGATGTCCATCAACTTGAATAGATCGCAGCCCGTTTCCGCACCCATGCGCATCAGCACGGCAGCGAGAACCTCCAGCGGCGTATTGCCAGCACCGGCGCCAAAACCTCCCATGGAGGCGTCGATGCTGCTGGCGCCCTCTTCAATGGCAGCGATCGAATTGGCGATGCCCATACCGAGATTGTGATGGCCGTGGAACCCGATCTCGGTCTCCGGCTTTAACACGTCGCGCAAGGCGCGCACCTGCGCCTTGACATCGTCCGGCAGCATGTAGCCCGCCGAGTCGGTGACGTAAATGGTTTGCGCGCCGTAAGACTCCATCAGCTTGCCCTGGGCGGCGAGCCCCTCAGGTGAGTTGAGATGCGCCATCATCAGGAAGCCGGTGGTGTACATGCCGAGCTTGCGCGCGTACGCGATGTGCTGCGGCGAGGTGTCCGCCTCTGTGCAATGGGTTGCTACATGGACGTAGCGGGCGCCGCAGTCATAGGCCGACTGGAGCGCCTTCATGGTTCCCATTCCCGGGATGAGCAGCACCGAAATCGTCGCCTTTTTCATCAGCGGCACTACCGCCTGAAGATACTCTTCGTTGGTATGTGGTGCGAAGCCGTGTTGCAGGGAATTTCCTCCCAGCCCCGCCCCGTGCGTAACCTGGATGACCGGAACGCCGGCATCGTCCATTGCCGTCGACATGCGGACCATCTGCTCCACCGAAATCTGCTCGCGTTTCGCATGCATGCCATCACGCAGTGACATGTCGTGCAGGACGATTTTCCGGCCCTTTAATTTTTGATCGCTCATGGTGTTACCTCCGCGTGCAAGTTTTGATTTGTCGGTTTCAGCGTCAGCGTGCCGTTCAATATCTCGCTGGCAAACAACTCGGCGGTGCGAGCCGCGGCGGCCGTCATGATGTCGAGGTTGCCTGCATACTTCGGCAGATAGTCGCCAAGCCCTTCAACCTCAAGATAGATTGCGACCTTCTTGCCGTCGAACACCGGACCGTTGACCAGCTTGTATCCGGGCACGTACTTCTGCACCTCGATCAGCATCGCCGCCACGGACTCGGCAATCCGCTTTCGATCGGGTTCCGATTCGGTCAGGCAATAGATGGTGTTTCTCATCATCAATGGTGGTTCGGCCGGATTGACCACGACCAGCGCCTTGCCGCGCGCCGATCCCCCGACCTTGGATACCGCGTTGGCGGTGGTCTCGGTAAACTCGTCCAGATTCGCCCGTGTACCCGGACCGATCGATTTGGAGGCAGTCGTGGCCACGATTTCGCCATAGGTTACCGGCTGGACTCTTGACACGGCGTACACCATCGGAATCGTTGCCTGACCGCCACAGGAAATCATGTTGACGTTCATCACCTTCTTTCCCGCCAGTTCCGCAATATTGACCGCGGGGCAGCAATAGGGACCGATTGCCGCAGGCGTGAGATCGATCATCAATACGCCAACCGCATTGAGCTTGCGCGAGTTCTCGGCGTGCACGTAGGCCGACGTGGCATCAAAGGCGATCTGCACGCCGTCCGCGGCAATATGTGGCAGCAAACCGTCTACACCCTCGTGGGTGGTCTTCAGCTCCATCTCGCGCGCGCGCTGCAGACCTTCCGACGAGGCATCGATGCCCACCATCCATACCGGCTCCAGAACTTCGCTGCGCTTGAGCTTGTAGATCAGGTCCGTACCAATGTTCCCTGGTCCGATCACGGCACACTTGATCTTCTTCATCGCGCGCCACCGTTTCCGTTTGCCAGCGGCTTCTCGCCGGCGGTGACACCGGCGACGGCGAAATGCTCGGGCTCGAGTTCATGAATGAGGATGCGCACTGACTGCGGGTTGACGCCAAGGGCTTGCACTGCCGCATCCGTCAGGCCTTTGGCAAGGCTGCGCTTTTGCTGAGTGGTTCGGCCCTCAAGCATGTTTACTTGAATGATTGGCATGGTTTGCCTCGAAGAAAGAGAATTAAAAATTGCATGGGTCTAGACAAAGTGAAGCGAGACACTGCCCATGTCCTGGAACCGGGCGACAATTGAATCGCCGGCCTTCACCGGTATTGCTTCGGTGATTCCACCGGTCATGACGAAGCTGCCTGCGGGCAATATTTCGCGATACTTCGCCAGGTGCTGTACCAGCATCACGATGGAATTCGCAGGGTGGTTCAGAACCGCTGCGCCTGCGCCCAGCGCCTGGATAACGCCGTTCTTTTCGATGACAACACCCACCGTGCGCAAGTCCAGATCCCTCGCACCACGCGGTCTCCCGCCCGTGACATAGCGGCATGACGATGCATTGTCGGCGATGGCGCTGATCAGGTCCAGTTTGAAGTTCTCGAAGCGCGAGTCGATGACCTCGACCGCAGGGATCACGTACTCGGTCGCGGCCAACACTTCGTCAATCGTGCAATCCGGACCACCCAACTCGCGGTTGGTGACAAAGGCGATTTCCGCCTCGACGCGGGGATGAATCATGCTGCTGAATGTGATCGCCGCATTTTCCGGGCTGGCCATGATGTTGGTGAGAAAGCCGAAGCTCGGCGAGTGCACCCCCATCTGATCCATCTTGGCTTTCGAAGTCAGGCCGCCCTTCAGGCCGATGAGACGTTCGCCACGCAGGATGCGGCGGCGGCGCAGTTCATGCTGCACCGCATAGCCGTCCTCAATGCTCATCTGGGGATGTTCCAGCGTGACTTTGGGGATGGTGTGGGCATGGTCCTGGGCATGGAGTACCACATCGGCCAGCTTGTTAAGCGCCTGCGCAGAAAGCGTCATGCCGCCCCCGCTGTAAAGTTGATCCGGCAGGCGCCGAGGCCGCCGACAATGCAATTGAGCGTGTCGCCGGGTGCAATCGAAACCAGGGTGGATTGCGACCCGGAGAGAATGACCTCGCCTGCCTTGAACGGCAGCCCCAGCGCGCCCAGCGTGTTGGCAAGCCAGACCACCGCATTGACCGGGCCGCCCTGCACGGCAGCGCCGGCGGCGGTGCTGAACAACTGGCCATTTTTTTCCAGCACCATGCCGGCCAAATTCAGATCCAGCTCGGACAGTTTTTTCTTCGCGCTGCCCAGCAGGTAGACACCGCAGGATGCGTTGTCGGCAATGGTGTCCTGTATCTTGATCTTCCAGTCGGTGATGCGCGAGTCAACGATCTCGAAACAGGGCACCACGTAATCGGTGGCAAGAATGACATCCGTCGCCGTGATGCCGGGACCATTGAGATCGCGCTTGAGCACGAACGCCACCTCGGCTTCGGCCTTGGGCTGGATCATGCCGCCGAGAGGCAGGTCCTGCCCCTCGCTGTAAGCCATGGCGGAGGTCAGTTGACCGAAATCCGGCTGGGTAACGCCGACCATGTCCTGCATCACCTTGCTGGTGACGCCAATTTTTTTGCCGACGATGGTTTCTCCCGCCTTCAGGCGACGAAACACCATCCGCTCCTGAATCCGGTAAGCGTCGTCAATCGTAATGCCGGGAACCCGATCCGTCAGCGGCGCCACGGTCTTGCGTGTGGCGAACGCTTCATACAGCTCGTCGCCGTATTTTTGTATGTCTTGCGGGGTCATCGTGCAGTTGTTTTGTATGTGGTAAGAACAAGCTTCAAAGCTTTACGCAGACGTTGCGCAGCTCGGTATAGAACTCCAGTGAATGCACGCCACCCTCGCGACCGATGCCGGACTGCTTGGAGCCGCCAAAAGGCGTGCGCAGATCACGCAGGAACCATGAGTTGATCCACGTCAGGCCGACTTCGACTTCGGCTGCGACACGATGGGCGCGGGCCAGGTCACGCGTCCATATCATCGTCGATAGTCCGTACGGCGTATCGTTGGCCATGCGGATTGCTTCATCCTCGTGATCGAACGGGGCGACGTGACAGCAAGGCCCGAATATCTCTTCCCTGACCACCGTTGCAGTCTCGGAAAGCCCGGTCCAGATGGTCGGCTCAACCCAGAATCCCTGCTCCAGGTCCACGGAAACTTTCGGTATACCGCCGCCGGTCACGACCATTGCACCCTCGGCCCGAGCGTTCTCGTAGTAGGACAGCACCTTGCTTTGGTGCGACTTGCTGATCAACGGACCCAGCGTGGTCGACTTGTCTTCCGAGCGTCCTACCTTGAGCTTTTCCGCCCGTTCTTTCAGCATGGCAACAAACTGACTGAATATCGGTCGCTCAACTAACAGGCGCTCGGTACCCAAACAGACTTGCCCGCAGTTGAGAAACACAGAACGCATCGCGCTATCCACCGCGGCATTCAGATCACAATCCGCAAAAATGATTCCGGCGTTCTTGCCGCCCAGTTCAAACGAGACATCCCGCAGCCCGACGGCGGCGGCTTTCATGATTTCTGCGCCGGTCCGCGTTTCGCCGGTAAAGGTGATCGCCGAGACCCCCGGATGCCGGGTCAGGAATTCCCCGGCCGAGTCGGACCCGAAACCATGCACCACGTTGTACACGCCTTTCGGAATGCCTACGGCGTTCATGACTTCGCCGAGCAGGGTCGCAGTGGCCGGAGTTTCTTCCGAGGGCTTGACGACAACCGTGTTGCCGCACGCCAGTGCCGGCGCTACTTTCCATGTCATCAGCAACAACGGGGCATTCCACGGACAGATGACACCGATGACGCCTTTGGGACCACGCAATGCATAGTTGATCGCCCCTTTTCCATCGGGCGTCGGCGTGATAAAGGTTTCGGTCGCGACATTCTTGACGGTGTCGGCAAATGCCTTGAAATTTGCCGCGCCGCGTGGAATGAAGGCGTGCTCCATCACGCTCTTCGGTTGTCCGGTATCGGCCATCTCGGCCGCCACGAATTCATCGAAGCGACGGGTGATTTCGTCGGCCACCCGATACAGCATTTCGGCACGCTGCTCGATACTCAACTTCCGCCACGGACCATGCAGGGCTGCCTGCGCCGCAGTTACGGCTGCATCGATCTCGTGCTTGCCTCCCTCATGGATCGTGCCAATCAGGCTGTTGTCGATCGGGCTCCGCTTTTCAAACGTGCGACCGCCGTGACTCTGTACAAACTCGCCATTGATGAAATGCAAAAAGGTCTTTGCCATAGTGTTCAGGCAGGCTTGACGGCTTCGGCCGCTGCGCTCTGGCCCGCCAGATAACCGAAGGTGATGTGGGGTCCGATCGTTCCGCCGCCGCCCCAATAGGCTTGCGCCGCAGGGCTGGCAGCGCAATTGCCGGCCGCATACAACCCCGGCAAGGAGTGACCCTTGGCATCGAGAACCTGCCCCTTGGCATTGACCACCGCGCCGCCCTTGGTATCGAGCGCGCCGGCGCCAAGGATCACGGCGTAATAGGGTCCGTTGCCGGAGATCGGATACATGGTGATGTTGGAATGGGGATTCGGCGCCTTCTCCAGATCGTAAAACTGGAAAGATATTTCGATCGGCGAATTGCCGCGGCTGAAATCGTCGTCAAGCCCTTTTTCCGCCATTCCGTTGAAACGGGTGATCGTTTCGCTCAGGTTGTCGAGAAATTTTCCATCAAGCCTGAGCGCCCCAGTCCGGGCCGCAATCGAAGCCAGTCGTGCCTCGATATTTGCCGCGAGTTCGTCAAGCGTCGCGCCTTCAATGACATGCGGGTGTGTCGCACTGGCGGCGGGTATCGGGTCATAACCCGCATAGTGTTTGGCAGTTCGCGCATCCCAGATCATGAAGGAGAGCAGGTTCGGGTATTCGCCGCGTACCGGATCCCAGGTGAAATGAACCTGCGTCCGCTCGTTGTACTGGATTTTTTCGTTGACGAAACGCCGCCCGTAACGATTTACCTGAATCATGCTGTCACCCGGCGTGGACCAGATGTCGGCCGCCACGCTGCGTGTCTTCAATGCAACTTCTACCGGCACCTGGCCCCACCATGCATTGTTCATGTTCCCCAGTACAGCCCCTGCACTCATGGCGATCGGCACGAAGTCACCGGTGCTACCGGGAGCCGCGCAGGCGCCCCAGATATGCCCCTTGAGAAAGTTCGCAGCGAGTTCGGGGTTGTGTGCGAATCCCCCGCTGCAAAAGATCACCGCCTTACGGGCGTGGACGTTGATCGGTTTGTCGCCGCCGTTATCCACCACCACGCCGTTAACGTCACCGCGGCTGTTCCGCGTCAAACCACGAACGCTATGCTCGAGGAAACTTTTGATCGGCAACGATTCAAACTTTTGCTTGAGTTGCCATAACAAGGATTCGCCACTACCGCCAGTTGTTGGCCAGATGATCCGCTCAGGATGGCCGGTGACATCGCATACCAGCGAACGTCCACGATGTACCTTGTTCTCGGGAAAGTTCGCGTAGTAGTCAGGAAATGGTTTACCGTCCCAGGCAAGCCAGGGCATGATCTTCAATCCAGTTGTGGCCGTCAGCGTTTCCAGGACCTTGGCGCCGTTGTCGTAAAACGCGGCGATCAGATCAAACTCACGCTGCGAAATACCCAGCAGCGGCAAAGACACATCGTAGCGATGGGGATAGGAGCATCGCACCATGTAACGCATGGCATCGATGCGCTCATCGGCTACACCTTGACTGCGCAGATAGGGATTGTTGGGAATCCAGAATACGCCGCCGGACTTGGCAGTTGTTCCGCCATAGAAGGGCATTTTTTCCAGCATGATGACCGAGGCCCCTGCCGTGGCCGCCGCGATCGCGGCCGACACGGCGGCAATGCCGCTGCCCACGATCACAATGTCGCTTTCCATCTGCCAGCGCGTTTTTGCGCCAGTCTTCGCCGCAGCGATTCCCGGAACCGTGGCACTCATGGCGGCAACGGATCCTGCTGCCAAGCCTTTCAGGACACTGCGCCTCGACTTCAGGGTCACTGCATCACCTTCGGCCGAGTCAGCCAAGGTAGCGTCATTTACTAACTTTTTGCTCATAGGATCACGATCCCCTGACTGATTTTTAGTTTTAGGAAATTGATAACGCAGCGTCACCCCAGGGTGACGCCATCACACCGTTTCGAAAAACTGTCTGTTCCACACTTCTGTGTGTTGCCCCAACCGCGCTTGAGGTCGCGGCGCTAAGGGTTAGAGAGGCGTATCACTTCATGGCTTCGGCCACGGTGTCCGCCTCCATCCATTTGTCCAGGACGTGCAGTGAGTGTCGGATCAGCATTTCGCCGTCTTGTAGCTGCATGACGTTAATGGCGCCGGATTCCAAACCTTTCTGGATGCGTTCACAGTTGGTCACGTCCTCGAGCACCACCTCACCCCAACGTGCTGCGTAGTGCTCTTGTTGCAAGCGTTGACGCACCGTGGTCGCGATAGGCATACGGATGGTCAGCACCCAGCGCGTAGTGTTATACGACGTCGGCCAGAATTCGTGCGTCCAATAACCACCTGGTGAGTAGTCGATGTTGAAGTTGGGAAATATCCACGTGACATCGGCCGACCAGCAAGGCAGCTTGGTCGGATTCACCCCTGGGTGCGCTCGCAGTCGCAGAACCTCTTCACTGAGGTCAGCGCCCAACAGGCTGCCCGTATCGATCTTGCAGGCGAGGCGCTCGACGTGCGAGTCGGGCGGCGATACGTATTCCGGATCACCGTAGGCGGAGAACGAGCGATGCAGGCCATATGTCAAACCCGCCAGGGGCCGCGCGAATTTGTTTTTGACCGGGTGGGCAAAGCCTGGGGCCAACGTGGCGGGGTGCATCTTCGGGACGTGATAAGCCTCGGCGAACGCATCAGCGATTAATTTCCAGTTGGCGTTGAATTTCGCTTCGATCACCATCGTCTGATGGTTGTTCACCAGCGGAACACCAGCATACACTTCGCCATACGAGCCAAGAAATTCCTTGAGACTGACTTCGGGCTCAGGCTGGAAGTTGATGAAGATGAATCCTTCCCAGATATCAGTGGCGATCGATTTCAGGCCCAGTTTTTTCTTGTCGAGATCAAAGAAGCGGCCCTGATCCGGCACGCCGATCAACTCGCCGTTGTTCCGGTACGTCCAGCCGTGATAAGCGCAGGTGAAGCGGCTTTGGGAACCCGATGGTTGCAGCGCCAGCAAGTTTCCGCGGTGGGAACAAACGTTATGGAAGGCGCTGATCTTGCCCTGCTTGTCGCGGGTCACCAGCACCGATGCCTTACGCACCTCGATGTCCTTGACGAAGTAGCTGTCGGGATTCGGCAGTTCCTCGATCCGTCCAATGTAGAGCCAGGCACGACCGAACACCTGCTCGCGTTCGCGCTCATACAACTCCGGCGAACGATACGATTCCACCGAGACCGGCCCTGTATCAAGCCCCGCCATTTGGGTGAAATTCT
Source organism: Sterolibacteriaceae bacterium (assembly GCA_025360425.1). Classification (GTDB taxonomy): domain Bacteria; phylum Pseudomonadota; class Gammaproteobacteria; order Burkholderiales; family Rhodocyclaceae; genus JANYCD01. Next base: position 17,579 of record JANYCD010000038.1, on the reverse strand, counting down.
CTCTTGAGCCACCTTCCAGAATTTCTTCGTTTTCCAGTACTGCACTCATGGTTCGTTCTCCTTGCCTGAATTCACGATTTTTGTAACGCGGTCGGCGCATCCTTTTGATTCACCGCTTTGGCGCACCTACCCCCCGAAAAATTTCGGTCCCTGCGAAATGTTGATACCGTGCGGAAAATTGGAATGATGGGCACGCGGTTGGCGATGCATTTCCACGGCAATCGCCGCCTGACCAATGGCCAGAAGCAGTTTGAACAAGCAGGCGGCATCATCCGGCATGCGATCCAGCGGAAAAGCGTCAAGGTAGGCTATCGCATCTTCCGCACGCGCCAGCATGGCATCGTAGAAGCATTGGATGTCTTCCATTGAAGCCTTGGAGCGTTGTTGCCAGCGTTCGTCACTGGTGTCGCGAACCCAATAGTCAACGAAGGGCTGCAGATCCTCAAAGCCTTTGGGCAGGGATTGGTGAGCGGTCATTTTTAAAATCTCCTCATTTCAACAGTTCTCGTCGGACTCAGGAAAAGGCTGGACGATCCGCCTTTTTCTCTCGGCCACACGGCTCACTCTGGACCGTTCTCGTTCCTGCGTCTCATCAGGGACAGCGTGAGCTGCTCTTTAATTTTCTTGGTGCGGCTGGGATAACGCGTCCTGCCTGCGCTCAATCGTCCAACCACCGCCCAGCAATTTTAGCCGGATAGCGCTGCTTGAGGCAATTCTAGGAATCCGGGAGTAACCTGTCTAATACCTTTTAGCCCCGTGCCTGATACCTAATTGGTATCTCCAACACGCAGCAGATTTCAATCGAGGCCCAAAAAATCAGGTTGGGGTCGCGTTGTTTGCCAGAACGCTTAGCCATTGACTTGCGGCAGGAGGCTTTCGATGGGCGGAATCGACCCCGGTTTGGGTTCGAACCCCATGGCGACAACCAACGCCCGTTCGCGGTCAATCTCCATTTTGGAAGCATCGAGAATCAGCCTGTTCACCTTGTTCCACTTTTCGGGAGAACTGCTTTTGTGAAGTGATTGCAGGAGGCTGCTGACTTCTGCGCGCAAATCGAAGACCGTGGACTCAAGTTCCGATGGTTCTGCGCGTGCGCGCTGCAATACATCGGCGCCTCTTTCCGCGAGCGATTCAAGTTTGGAAACCGTCTGCCCCCCTCCATCCGCCTTGTCCAACGCGACCAACTCATGCGACAAGGACACGTATCGGTCCAGTTGGTCCCGATCAAACCGATAGGCCACGGGAAGCCTGCTGGCAATCAACCCTAATGTGCCGATGACCAGACGCGCCTGTTCCTGCGCCATCTTTTGCTCGGGGTCTACTGCAGGCAGCACGACGTCGACCATGGCCTTGATCATGGCCCGAATCTGGATTTCCGGACGCACTTCCATTTAGGCGACCTCCTCTAGCTTGTCTCTCAGATATCCATTACTGGAATATCCCAAACCCATGATCCACGCGAGCAGGAGATCCTGGTGCGTCTTCCCGTTTCGCGCCGGCCGATAGCTGGTGGCGATAATGATGACCCCGGAGCGATACGCCTGGAAGATATGGTAGTAATCGATGGTCTTCTGGTTGATGGTCAGGCCCGACGCCTTTTCATAGGCCTCGTATATCTCCTCCACTGGCATCAGGCCGCTGGCCAGCAGCGTCTTGCCGTCCTCCGCGTAATGGGAAAGGTAAGGCAGTGTCGTGTAAGCAACGTCCGAATGAAAATCACCCAGGTAGCCGAGCTCCCAGTCCAGCCAGGCCGAAATGCGCTGATCATGTTCGGTGAACAGGAAGTTGCCGGCACGGTAGTCGCCATGAATCAGCGAGATCCGGTCTATCGATGGCATGTTGTCGCGCAGCCAGAGCGCGGCAAGCCGCAGGAGCGGGATATCGAAGTTGCTGTCCTCCTCCCAGACCCTTTCCCACCAGTTCAAGTGCCATTCAATGGCTTGAGTGCCGAGTGCGGGGACGTCGAAAGCACTCAGATCAGCCTTGCTCCAATCCCAGGTATGCAGCTTGGCGAGATGCTCGACATATTGTTTGCCGAGCGGTTTCCTGAGCGCCGGTCCGAAGTTGAGCCCTATACCACTGACATTAGCCACGCCACTGGTCGGCTTGGTAACCCCTTCTGCAAAGCCGTAGACAATTGCGGGATACGGGAAAAACTTTCCGTGCTCGTCGAGCCAGAAGACGGGTGGCACAGGAAGAATTTCGGAGACACCCTTGATGATCTGATACTCGCGCAGGCGGCTGGTCTCAACAATGGATTCGGCGGGCTCCATGCGGACCACCATGGGCGTAAGCGAGCGGCCAACGCCCGGCTGACTCCAGTCAAGCTTGAATGCCATCTGTATCTTGGAAGCTCCGCCGGTAAGCCATCTCGGTTCACGAATTTCGAACGGTGCATCGAGTTGTGTCTTGAGCAGGTTTTGCAGGCTGTCACAAAGCGTTTGCAGACTCACCGGTGAATAGCCCGGGCCGGCCCTGCGCAGCAGCTTGCGGGTAAAAACGCGATCCATCTCTTTTTCGCAAGGGTATCGGCGGCGAAGGCTTTCTATCCATTCCGGCGAAGGCCGGTTTTTATCCACAGCGATCATTTGATTTCCCTCCCAGACTATCTATTTTTTAATTTTGTAAACTCACACAGGTGGATCAGGCATTGCATCAAGGGTATCGCATTCACCCGCACTCCGCGTTTGACTGCACAGCTTTTGTGCCGGGCGCAAAAGCAGGTTCTCTCTCGGGAAAACCTTGCACGCCAGGGCAATTCCGGCATCCGCGTCTGCGCAACTGATCATGGCCCGGCTCATGCACCCCGCGACATACGCTCCGGAAAGAACCTGCACGCGACAAACTCCACAACCACCGCCACGGCATCCCACCGTGATCCCGACAAAGCCGGCTTCGACTTGCGCGCTGAGCACGGACTGGTCGCCACGGCATCTGAAGCTCGTCGCAGATCCCTCTATGCTCACGCTGTAGATCAAGCGGACTTCCTCTGGTGGCTCTGGTGGCAACGGGGCCTTCGTTCTATTTTAGTCAGGGCGTAACTGCGATGACCACGATAAATTAAATGGCGACGGTCAAGGTCAAAGTCTAGGAATGCGCGAGGTGAACTGTCTAATACTTTTTTATCCCATACGCGATACGGAATCAGTATCATCCAACGATGCAAATCATAGTCCGAACACACGCATATGTCTTCCGGTTCGATTGAATTTCGCCATCTTCGTTATTTCATTGCCGTGGTCGAGCGGCAAAGCTTTCGGCGTGCGGCCCTGACCCTTCACGTGTCGCAGCCTCCTCTGACACGCCAGGTGCAACAGCTTGAAGAGGCCCTCGGCGTCAAGCTGCTCACCAGGACATCGACCGGCGTCGAGACCACTGCTGCCGGAAAAGTCTATTACGAGGAAGCCCGTCACTTGTTGATGCTTTCCGAACAGGCAGCGGCTCGCGCACTCCTGGTCGGGCAGGGACAGATCGGCCGGCTGGACGTCGGCGTCAATGGTTCCGCCGTGCTTGGCGCGATTCCCCAGATCATCCGGGCCTTTCGTTCCCTCTATCCGAACGTGGAGGTTGTTCTGCATAGCCTGGACCGTTCCGGTCAAATCAAGGCGCTGAGGGAACATCGGATCACTGTCGGATTCAGTCGTTTCTTTGCGGACGAAAAGGACTTGACCTGGGAGGTCATTCAGACCGAGCGCATGCACGTCGCCCTGCATCATCAGCATCCTCTGGCCGGCCGAAAGATCCTGCGGCTGTCTGATATCGGTGACCAGCTGTTGATCCTCTATCCGCGCAATCCAAGACCCGGTTTCATCGACATGATGATGCGCCTGTTCGACCGGCAGGGAATTTCTCCGTATCGAATTCAGGAAGTCGATGACATGATAACCGCCGTGGCACTGGTCGCCAGCGGCCTAGGCATCACCCTCGTCACCGATTCCGGCTGCAATTTGCAAGTCCCGGGCATCATCCATCTGCCGCTGCGCAAGTCGGATAATGCGACAGTCGATTTATGCATGATCTATCGCAACAACGAGGAGGCTCCGTTGCTTGAAGCATTCATGACTGTGGCGCGCAACCTCAAGGGCGTGCCCGCGCGAAGCGAAAGCGCTTAGATCAAAGCTTTCTAAACAGCGGACTTCTTGCCTGCTGCCCATCCGCCGCCGAAATGAATTTTTCGAAGTAGATGTCCTTTTCGAAAAGACGCCCCTGCATCAGAACGGTAATGCTGGAATCGATCATCAGCGGCGGGCCACACAGATAAGCCTGGTGTCCGCGAAAATCGCCGCCGAAGCATTGGTTGGCGGCTTCATGCACAAACCCGCGATAGCCCGACCAGTCCGAATCCGCCGCTTCATGCGATAACGCGGGAACATAACGAAAGTTTTCGTATCGTTCGGCAAGGGCCACAAATTCGTCGTGATAGTAGAGCTCGGAATGCATGCGCTGGCCATAGACCAGGGTGATGGGACGATCAAATCTATTTTCCAGCAAATCAAGAATCATGCTGCGAGGACTTGATAATCCAGACCCGCCGGCCATGAATATGAGCGGCAGTTTTGCAGACTGTCGAACAAAGAAGTTTCCATAAGGCCCGATGATCTGCACCCGCTCTCCGGGCGATAACTTCTCGTGGATCCATGCAGTCCCCTCACCTCCGGGGACGATGCGAACGTTGAGTTCGATTTCCTCCGCCGAGGATGGCGGATTCGCCAAGGAGAACGCGCGACTGATGCCCAGATCGCCGATGCCAAGATTCACATACTGGCCTGCTTGAAAGCGGATGGGGGTGTCAAGCCGAACGAAGATGCCCTTGATCGTGGGCGTCAGCGTCTCGACCCTGGTCACCATACCGGTGAAGTCTCGAAGCGGTATGTATTGCGCATCCGGATCCTCATCGATATCCGCCTCGATGACCATGTCTGATTCAAGCCGCGCGCAACAGGCGAGGGTCTTGCCCTCCTCACGCTCGAACTCCATCAGGGCGAATGACGAGGCCTCGCCGTGATCGACTTCTCCATCGGTGACCTGGACTTTGCACGTCGCGCACATGCCGTGGCAGCAGGCATGGGGAAGCCAGATGCCTTCACGCAAACAGGCATCCAGAATCGTCTGACCTTCATCGACTTCGATGCATCGCCCCAAGGGTTCGATGGTGAGCTGAAAACTCATTCCTCGACAATCCTCTGCTTAGTTGTAAGAGCCTTTGATTCCGGTCAGTCCGGGCGTCCGAAAACGGAGTACTGCCTTATGCACCAAGCCGTTTTCCGCCAGGGATTTGGCATGGTCAGGCTTGAACGCCGCACCCGAACTGAGCCACTCGACATCGTCCCATTGGATCTTTGCGAAATCCGGGTGCGCACCGTACAGACTTGGCAGCACCTCTTTCACCAGTGCACCAAACGGCATCTGCGGCGGAACGGGGATGCAAATCGGCGCCGCGAACAGCATGTGCTGATCCCAGCCGATGTTCAGCACCTGATTGCCATTAAAGTTCTCGACACTGTCCTTCATTTCACCGTGATAATCCGGCGTGATTGCTATTGTGCTCACTTGATGTTCTCCGTGTTGATCACGCAGCCTTGGCCGCCGGCTCCGTCACCATACCTTCATGGCTGTTGTGGGGACGCCCCGTCCACGCTTCCCAATTGTGCGCATCGGCCGAGGCGCTTAGACTTCCACCGTCGATTCCCGGCTTGATGCCCATGTACTTGAGCGCCTCGGCCAGCGGATTAAAGCCAGGGGCAGTGGGGTCGACCCCTTCAAGCAAGCAGTTGCCCTGATAGATTTGATGCACCGGCAACCACGCGTTCACATACTTCTCGGGTTCATCACAAAAGATGTCTTTGCAGCCATCCGAGCAGAAATGGAATTTCTCTTCCTTGTATTCCGTTTCGCGATAGCAAGTCTGTGTCGGATCGTCGGGTTCGCTAAACAGCATCGGCCATTGGCATATCTGGCACAACTGGGGCAGATTTGAATTGATGAAAGGCCGCCCTTCTTTTTCGAGCTGACGCCAATATTCATAACGTGGCCGATACAGTTTGTCGAAAGTATCCGGATATTTTTCCGAGAACCAGTCCATCTCCTCTTCCGAAGGCAGCCATGGGTGAAAACCTGCAGCATCCCGATACTGATAAAAGATGCTCCATAGCTCATGGCTGATACGCCCTTTTTCCTTTATGGCGACTTCGTAATGCTTCGGCATCCTGATTCCATAACGGGCAAGATCTGCAAAAAGCGCCCCGCCGTTTTGTTCAAAGTAAATTTCAAAAGCTTCGCACCACGGCATGACACGCTTGGGCAACATGTAATCCATCATCGCGCTGACCAGCGCAAGCACCCTGTAACCGCGCCAGAACCATTTATCGATCCACTTTTGAACGAGGGGTACATTGGCAGGATCCTGCTCCAACAGAAATTTCACGATTTCCAAGCCGAGCGTCATGTGCCTCGCCTCATCCGACTGAGCCGAGAATCCGAACGTGACGGTTGCCATGTCGCCGTTGTAGGCCGCACCGGACATCCACGGCATAAACACCAGGTTGGTCAGCAGGTACTCGAGCGCGAACGAGATGGCGACGATGAACTCAAACGGACCGCCAGTGACAGCATCTTCAAAAAAACTCTTTGGAATGGACAGGTACCATGTTCTGTCAAACATGTAGGGAAATTCTTCCATCCCGGCGAAATACCGGTTGTATTGACTGAGGGTATGAATTTGCGTTTGCGTATGCCGCAGTTCGTCCAATGCCTGCATTTCAGCGGCGATGCGCGGGCCGACGCCTGCCAGCTCGCGACTCATGATGTTGAAGCCCCGATGCGAGGTGTACTCAATGAGGGAGAAACCCTGGATGAACACCTTTAGCGCCTGGATGTAGCGAACGTCGGTGACATTGAACTGTCCGTTGTTCTGCTGGAACGCATCCATGATGGCATAAAGCTTTCTCTCCTTTTCGCCCTGGTATTTCCAATAGGCATCCATGGTCAGGCGGAACGGGTCTTCCCATTTCTCCCAATCGTGGATCTTGATGCCCTCGAACTTGAGGTAGCGAAACACCTCGTCCATCGGTTGGTAGCTGGTCTCCCAACCGAGGTCACGCGTCATCAGCGCGTAGTTTTCCTTGAGCGTCAGTTTCTTTGCCGGGGTTTGGTTTTCGTTTGACATATTGTTCTCCACTATAGCTTCCAACATAAAGTGAACTCATCTTCTGTTTCATCGACTTCACCGGCGATTGAAATCGTGTTCAACTGAATTTCCCGCAGGTCAAAACTCCGTCCGATTCGTTCTTCTACCGACTCGCGTCGAACCACCAGTCTTCCTGGCGCCACAATACGCACCATGGCCGGATACTCTTCGAGAGTGGCTTGCGGATTGTCAAAAAGAATTGCCTCGATAAGCGACAAGGTGTCGTTGTTCGTCTGCAATGCAATAAAGACCGGCTGGCTGGATGTTGCATTCATCAGAGCGACCCTCTTGCCAAGCCCAGCTTCTTGATGCGCGCATCAAAGACATCAAGAACATTGGCCACCGCCTGGCCGGCATGTTCGCCCATCACCCGGGCGGCGATGGTCGTCAACGCCGCCGCATGGACTGCGCGCCATTTGGCGATCCAGGCGGAAAGAAGCTTCTGGTTCTCTTCGCTCTCGGCAGCAGCAACCTTGATGACCGAGTCAACCCATTTTCCGCACTCGTCATACCAGCGCAGCGGAAAGTCGGCGATGAGGGACAGGAATGATCCATCCAGCGCCGCCATTTGGGAGTCGAGCTGCTGATAGAACAGCGGGTATACCAGTCCGTCCGCAACCAGATTTTGCGCGACAAACAATTCGAACCAGTCGCGGGTGACAAACATGTTTTCCATTTCACGGCGCATTCCCTGCCACTCGGGAGCATCCATCCAGAAACGTTTGGCAGTGACAAGAGACTTGCCCGTGTTTCCGTCGATCAGCAGGCCGATTTTGCTCAAATGTTGTGCGATGCCAAGCCGATCCATGCAGTTCATCATGGTGGCCTGCGTTATCGCAGCACCCCAACCGTAGGCCGACATGTGGGCGTTATTGGTATTGGCCCCCCATTCATAGTGCCGCAAGGTCACCAGCGAAAAGGTAATGGCTTCGCGGGTCTCAACGGGAAGATTCAAAAGCAGGCCGCGTTTTTCCAGAAATTCGATCTGGCGCTCCTGGGCTTCCTGCCATTTGGCGCGAGCGATCGTGTAGCTGCCGTAGTAATACTGACGAGGATCCTTGAGTGCATACCAATCCTTCATCACAATCGCCGTCCGGCGCCTGTCGTACATGTCGAATTCCGGATCCCACAGAGGCTTGTAGTGGAAGTTAACGCTCGGCTGAAGATCGTATGTTGCCTCCTGGTAGCGCGTCGCCTGCTTGTCGCCAAATCGACGCGCGAGATGGCCAAACGTCAGGCGCAGGGGTTTAACGCTATTTGTTTTTATTTCAACATGCATTTCTTTTCTCCTTATTCGCTAATGCCGGGACGTCCGAAACGCCATTTGGATTTATCGAAGTCAATTGCAACTGCCTGTTCAAGGGTGACAAACGTGACGTGATTGACCTTGCAAAATTCGTCGTAAGCCGCCCGCGAAAGAATCAAGTCGACGCCGATCTCAGGATCACCAATTGAAAAGACAAATTCTACGTAGCCATCCGGGCGAACAGACGATAACCGAACGAAACGACGAGTTATATCCATTTGACTCCACGTTATATCCAAACGATTTCTGGCGAACCGGACCGTTGAACACTGCTCCTTGCTGCCTTTTTCTACCCGCATGTCAGTGCTTTGGACATCCAGGGTTTTGTTCCATGCTTATAGCACCATCCATGCCAGCCCGCAGGTGACATGCCATTGGACTGGCTTATTGACCGTAAGCCCTCTCGTCAAGCCATTTCCTGGTTGCCTTGCAGTGATTCAATCAAGCCTTCCCAATCGTTATTTTTAATAAAAATTAATAAAATTATTTATATTTTTAATAAAATTGTGAAATCATTGCTTTCACCACCCGTTGCCGACCATCCGCTTGGTACACAGAAAAGTGGCAAGCAGCCACCGCATGGCCGCTGATCGAGGAGGTTTCCCAATGAGTATGCCAAGACGTTCGCGAGGGCTGAAAAAGACGCTCAAGCAACGTGACACAACTGTCACTACAAATGACCAGCCGCCGCACTTCCCCGACATCGGTGATCTGGTTGCGCGTGTCCGCTTTTCGCTTGAGGAAGGACACATATGGCTTGACGACCAACGCATGTTGCTCATGCACAGCTCGGCGCTGGGCGTATTTCGCCGCGAGTTGATCGAAGGGTTGGGTGAGGAAACTGCGCGGGGGCTGATTACCCGTATCGGTTACAACTCCGGTACCCGGGATGCAGAGATGGTGCGCAAGTTGAATCGCGACCAGGAATCAATCGAGGGAATCTACATTGGCGCCCAACTTCATATGCTCGAAGGCGCAGTCAAGGTGCAACCGGTAGCGGCTGAGATCGATGTTGGTCGTGGTCACTTTTACGGAGAATTTCTGTGGATCGGTTCCGCAGAGGGCGAAGAACACGTCAAGCTTTACGGCATTGGGAGTGAACCTGCCTGCTGGATGCAGATCGGCTATGCCTCCGGCTTCGCCAGCGCTTTTATGGGACGGCCGGTGCTATTTCGCGAAACAGAATGCTGTGCCCAAGGCGCAGCCCACTGCCACATTGTTGGCAAACCCGTCGACGACTGGGATGACGCCGACCACGAACTGCGCTTCCTGCAAGCTGACACATTGACATCGGGGCTGTCTATTTCACGGACGTCATCCTCGTTCCTGGCGGATTCAACCACCACGACCAACGCACAACGCCTCTTGAACAGTCGCGATGTCGTCGGCGCATCGGCTGGTTTCAATGCGGTCTGTCACATGGTGCGCCGGGTTGCCGATACCAACACCACGGTGCTGTTCCTCGGTGAGAGCGGGGTCGGAAAGGAAGTGCTCGCCCGCAGTTTGCATCAGATAAGCCCCCGCTCTGCTGGTCCATTTGTCGCAATAAACTGCGCAGCCATACCGGACACGCTGATTGAATCAGAACTATTCGGGGTGGAAAAAGGGGCCTTTACCGGAGCGATCCAGAGTCGACAGGGGCGCTTCGAGCGCGCATCAGGCGGCACCCTGTTCCTTGATGAAATCGGGATTCTGAGCTACACGGCGCAAGGCAAACTGTTACGCGCCCTTCAGGAACATGTGATTGAGCGCGTCGGGGACAGCAAAGAGCGGAAGATTGATGTCAGGGTAGTGGCAGCGACCAATCTCGACCTGCGCGCGGAAGTCAAAGCCGGACGTTTCCGTGAAGATCTGTTCTTTCGACTCAATGTCTTCCCGATAAGGGTTCCCCCGCTGCGGGAGAGGCGAGAAGATATTCCGATCTTCATGAATTATTTTTTGAGAAAATTTAACGCCCAGAAGAATCGTTCCGCCTCCGGGTTTACGACGCGCGCGGTTGACGCGATGCTGAGCTATCAATGGCCGGGAAATATCCGCGAGCTGGAAAATTTTATCGAACGCGGCGTCATCCTTGCGCCGGAAAATGGTGCGATAGACACTATCCATCTTTTCAGTGGTGGCGAGCGCATAGAAGGAAGACCGCTCAGCCTGAAGAGTGACGGGTCGCTGGCTACCGATGGCGCAATGCCCACCAGCGAATCTGATCAAAAATCCGCGCTGGACAACTTCGTTCGGTTGAAGTTGTCGAATTTATCGGATAGTGTTGATTACAAATCCTGCAAGGTGATATTCGACGATATTGAAGATGCCCTGGTGTCACAGGCTGTAGAAAAATGCGGTGGCAATCTTTCCGCCGCTGCACGTCTGCTCGGAGTCTCCAGACCAAAACTGGAATACCACTTTAAAAAGGAAAAATTTCTTAGGTCCGGCTGACTTGGCAGAGAGTCAGCCACTCGCATGCGTGAGAAAATTTAGGCCCGGGCTTGCAATATGAATTCAGAGTAACCACAAGAGTGGAACACAGCATGGATGAAAAAACGAGTCTCAGATATCAACTGATCAGCGCCTGGTGCGGCCCGGCATTTCTGATCACCTTTATTGTGTTCTGGGTCATCCTCGGACACAACTTTCCCAATCCGTCGCCGGCATTGAGCGCCGCCGATCTGACAGCGCGCTATGCCGACAACCTCGGTGAAATCCGTCTCGGTTTCATCGTCTCGTTGATCACGGTGGTGCTTTACCTGCCGTGGACGGCAGTGCTATCGGCGCAGATGGCACGCATCGAAGGCAAGTTTCCCATCCTCGCCTTTCTGCAATTGCTGGGCGGAGGTTTGACCGTAATGGTGGTGTCATTCAGCGCTTTTTTCTGGGTCGCCGCCGCATTCCGTCCGGAACGCGATCCCGCGCTGATCCAACTGCTAAGTGATCTGGGCTGGTTATGCATCGACCTGCAATATGCATGTACCACCCTGCAAATGTTCGCCGCTGCTTTTGTCGGGCTGGCCGACAAAAGCAGGATCCCGCTGTTTCCGCGCTGGGTGTGCTACCTCACCATCTGGTGCGGACTGAGCTTCCTGCCCGCGAGCCTGACCGGCGTTCTCAAGACTGGCCCGTTTGCATGGAGCGGTTTACTCAGCTACTACATCCCTTATTTCTGCTGGCTGTGCTGGTACACCATCGCCAGCGTGTACATGATCAAGGAAGTCAATCGTCGCATGGACGATGCTGCTGCGCCGGCCACATCGCGCCATCTTTCCCAAGCGATGGGTGCGTAGTTGGCGCTGATCCGGAAGTGCAAGACGTCATGCCTCCCCGGCTTTGCTTGTGTCGCAGCGACTGGGGACGATTGCATTTTCGGGGGGGCTGACTTATGCTGAAAAAAGACCTGACTCGCGCCGGTACTGCCCGATGTGGCAGCGCATCAAACGGTACCGTCAAAGCGCACAGGCAATTTGAGGAGTTCCATGTATGGCGTGTTGCATGCTGGGCGTGATGTTTATCTGGCAGATGATCGAGGCATGGCGGCGCGTGAAAGCGTTGCTGGGTCTTCCGGTCAAGGCGGTCACTCGCGCCGGAGCCGGCATCGGAAACCTCAGCCTTCGCTTTACGCAGCTTCTACGCAAGCCATGGGCTCGGGCGATTGTGATCATGCTGCTTGGCACGGAGCTCGCTGTCGGCGGCGATCTGCTGTACCGGCATCGTGACCATATTCAGGAAGAACTGACATCTGCCGCCGTGTTTGTCGGCCTGAGCAGCTTCGACCCCCGTGACGTCTATATCTGTAGGGTAACGCCCAAGCGCGCTTCGCTCGCCGCGAATCCCTGAGTTTTACCCGTACCGCGGGTTTCCGATCCCGTCGATTCCAACCCTGACTGCGTAGCCAGTTGTCGCAAGAACCGCCCACTACCGGCGGGTAGTCTGGTGGGCATTGTTTGTAAAGTCTTTCTGCATAAAGCACTGCGGAGTTATCGACGCGCCTTCCGGCGTGCCGGCTCCAGAACGGTGCACCGACCGAGGAGAGAATTGTGGCAGCCAACGAAAGCACCTACCTGAACCGACCGCTGGAATTGTTCAGCGGCACCAAGGGCCCCGTCACCGCGTCACGACACCGGCGCACCGCAGTGCTCTACGCGCTGCTCTGCCTGGTGGCGGTGCTGCCGATGATGCTCCACCTGTCTCCTGCCTGGCAGGTAGCGGGGCTGGGCTTGTTCATGCCCGGTAGCGGCTTTCTCGCCGTTGGCGGCTGGTCGATGCTGCTGTTCCCGGTCACCGTGGTCATCTTCTGGGTCTCCATCGTTGCCTGGTTCTGGGCCGGCATGGTGGTGGCGCCGCTGACCATCTGGTTCGGTACGGCGATCATTGCCGGGCTGCTGGCCGGGGAGGCGGTCTGGGCGCCGGCCTACTATCTGGCGCCCGCCGCAGCGGGAGCGATGTATTTCTACGGCCAGTACCGCAATGCCAAGCGGCACGCCAAGGAAGTCGAGCACTTCAAGCTGCGCCAGTCGTTCTACGCCGACTCGCTGGTGGAGGTAAACGCACGTGCAGCAGTGGAGCCGATTGCCGGCGAACGCGAACTGACGCCGGATCAGATGAAAGCCGCGCGCCTGATCCTCGACCTGGCCCTGCAGCCACCGGGCGAGTTCAAGGGTTACACCATCATCGACCAGTTCCAGCCGGCTGCTTTGCGTTACCAGATCAATCATCTCGGCTTCGCGCTCGGCATCCTGCAAGGGCAGTATGTGCCCAGCTTCCAGGGCTACGTGCGCCAGGCCGGGCGCAACGTGGTCGATACCTACCTGGCGAAGCGGGTGTGGGATTACTGGGTTCTCGAATCGATGTGGGGTCACTTCAATTTCAGCAATTTCGATCCTGCGCGCAAAGACAACATCATGCTCACCGGCTGGTTCGGCATGCATGTCGGGTCCTACATGCTGAATTCAGGCGATCGTTACTACGACAAGCCGGGCTCATTGACCTTCAAACTGAACGACCGCACCTCCTACGTTCATGATTTCCATACCATCGTGAAGTCGGTGGTGGACAACTTCAAGCGTTCCGACTTCTGCCTCTATCCCTGCGAGCCGAACTGGGTCTATCCGATCTGCAACATGTACGGCATGAACGCGCTGAAGACGCACGACGTGCTGTTCAAGACCAGGCTGGTCGATGACGCGTTGCCGCAGTGGATGCACATGCTGGAGACCGAGTTCATCGACACCAAGGGTTCGATCGTCGGCCTGCGCTCCTACTGGACCGGCATCGAGATGCCGTTTTATACCGGCGAGGCTGGCTTCGCCTTCTTCGCCAACGTGTTCTCGCCCGAGTTCGCACGCCGCCTGTGGGCCATCGGCCGCAAGGAGTTGGCGTTCTGCATGGCGCCGGACAAGGAGGGCAACATGCGTCTGACGATTCCGGCAGAACTGCTCGCCTTCATCGACACCATCGACGCCGGCAACTATCGCAAGGGCAGCCTGTTCGCCTACGCTGCGGTGCTGGTCTGCGCACGCGAGTTCGGCGATACCGAACTGGCCGATGCTGCGCTGAGATCCATGCAGCAGGATTGCGCGCCGGAAATCGAAAACGGCGGCGCAGAGCGCTACACCAAGGGTTCGACGCTGGCCAATCTGTGGGCCGCCGAGGGCATCCTGATGGGCACTGGCGACTTCCGCAATTCATTCACCAAGGGACCACCGGAGTCGGTATTCCGCGGCCCGATCCTGAACGATGCCAGCTATCCCGAAGTGCTGGTGGCCAAGGCCTTCAGCCGTGGCGACGACCTTGATCTGGTGCTCTACCCGGGTGCCGGCGAGGGCGCGCAGAAGATCGGCATCGAGCGTCTCAAGCCCGGCGCGAGCTATGCGATCAAGGGCAGCAACGAAGGAAGCTTCCAGGCCGACGGCAATGGCAAGGCCTCGTTGACCGTGACCCTGCGCGGCCGCACGCCGCTGCATATCGTTGCGGCTTAACTTGGCCTTCATGTTTCCCCCGCCGCTTGATCGCGACGGAATCATTTGCAGGAGATCAGTGTGTCGAGCATTTCAAGCGCGGAGCTGAAGCGCGTTTTCGATCAGCAGAAGGAATACCAGTGGATGGTGAAATCAACGTCCGCAGCGCAGCGCAAGCAGAAGCTGCAAAAGCTGAAGGATGTGGTGCTCGCCAACGCCGAAGCGGTGAAGCAGGCGTTGTTCAGCGACCTGCGCAAGCCGGCTGCCGAGTCCGAAGGGGAAGTGGCCGGCGTGATCGGCGACATCGACGATGCGCTGGCCAATCTCGATGCATGGATGAAGCCGGTCGAGATCGAGCCGTCGCCGCACCTGAAGGGCACGCGCGCCACGATGAGCTACGAGCCGCGCGGCGTCTGCCTGCTGTTCGCACCGTGGAACTTTCCCTTCCTGCTGATGTTCCAGCCGGTGGTGCCGATCGTCGCCGCCGGCAATTGCTTCATGGCCAAGCCCAATGAAATGACGCCTGCGGTCAGCGCGATTTCGGCAAAAATTTTGCGTGAAGTTTTCGACCCGCGTGAAGGCGCAGTGTTCGAAGGCGGCATCGATCTCGCCAATGCGCTGCTCGAACTTCCTTTCGATCACATCTTCTTCACCGGTAGTCCCAAGGTCGGCCGTACTGTGATGGCGGCTGCGGCAAAACATCTCAGTTCGGTCACGTTGGAACTTGGCGGCAAGTGCCCGGCCGTAGTTGACCAGGCGAGTGATATGGCCCTGGCAGCAGCGACCATCGCTGCGGGCCGCTGCTACAACGCCGGCCAGGTCTGCCTCTGCCCGGATGTGGCATGGGTACGCGAAGAGCTGGCAGACGAGTTCGTCAAGCAGGCCCGCGCTTACATCGAGAGCACCTATTACGCCAATGGCGAGATCAACAAGCAGGCGTTTTCCCGCATCGTCGACAAGCGCAACTTCGAGCGCGTCAAGGGTTATCTCGACGACGCCGTGAAACGCGGCGCCAAGGTCGAATTTGGTGGCAAGACCGAGGCGGACGATCTGACCATCCATCCGACGGTGCTGACGCACGTGCCACTCGACGCGACGATCATGAAGGAAGAAGTGTTCGGCCCGCTGCTGACGGTGATGACCTACAAGGACCCGGCCGAGATCGGCAAATACATGCGCAAGGGCGGCAAGCCGCTGGCGATGTATGTGTTCAGCAAGGACCAGAAGTTCACCGACCAGATGATGCGTGAAACTTCATCCGGCGGCGTTACCGTCAATGGTTGGGCGGCGCACTGGTTCGAACCGCAACTGCCCTTCGGCGGCGTCAACGAAAGCGGAATCGGCCGCTATCACGGTGTCCATGGCTTCAAGGAACTGTCGCATGAGCGAGCAGTGCTCGCGGTGCCTGCGGCCTAGAAAAGATCACCATCAACGTAAAACCGTTCGGGCTGAGCTTGTCGAAGCCCCTGGTTTGTCGAACGCGCATTTCGACAGGCTCAATGCGAACGGACTTATTCAGGTTTCCCTAATTAAAGGAGTAGTACAGCATGGGTCCCACTATCGGCAAACTGCTCGGTGCCGACGAGCGTCTTCATCACCAGATCACCGACACCTTTGCCACCATCAGCGAATCCGACCTGGCCTGGACGGAAAAAATCTGGGTCACGATTCCGCGAAAGGATGGTTCGCTGCAAGTCGACTTCGGCCTCGGCCGCTATCACAACCGCGACGTCATGGACGGCTTCGCCGGCATCTCGCGCGGCAATGAGCAATGGACGCTGCGCGCCAGCCGCGAACTGTCGCCGGATGTCGAAAGCACGATCGTCGGTCCGCTCACCTACGAGGTGATCGAGCCGATGAAAAAGGTGCGCTACGCACTCGGCAAGAATGACATCCTGCCGCTGATGTTCGACATCACCTTTGAAGCCATCATGGTGCCCTTCCTCGAAGACCGCCACCTGCAGCGCGACGAGAACGGCCTGCGCATCGTCTCCGACATCATCCGTTATCACCAGGGCGGCAAGGTTTCCGGCTGGATCGAGATCGACGGCAAGCGCGAACAGATCAAGACCGAGGATTGGTATGCCTTCCGCGATCACTCCTGGGGCGTGCGCCTCGACGTCGGCGCCCATGTCGCCGACCTGCGCCCGAGCCGTGCCTGGGGTGAAAGCGCCTTCGGCCAGGGTGGCTTCCTGCTGCACTGGTGCCCGATGGTGCTGACCCGCCCCGACGGCAGTACCTACGCCTATCAGTACTACCTGCAAAGCACGCGCGACAAGCCGATCTACTTCTCCGGCTACCTCAACCATGCCGATGGCAGCCAGGATCGCGTCGGCCGCGTGCGCCCGATGCTCAACTACGATCCGGTGACCCGACGCCCCAAGGGCGGCAAGATCCATTACGACATGCTCTCCGGCGAAGACCGCGTGGTCGATGTCGAAGTCATCGGCGACAGCGGCTTCCACCTCGGCCCCGCGTTGTACCTCGGCTTCGACGGCAAGAAGCACGGCAATTACCGCGGCAAGCTGAATGTCGAAGGCGAAAAAATCGCCAACACCCGCGATGAAAAAACACTGCCGCGCATCCACCAGGTACGCGACAACATCATCCGGGTGAAGGAAGGCGACGCCGTCGGCTACGGCATCATCGAAACCATCCTCGTCGGCGCGTGGAAGGAATACGGCCTCAACGACGAAGTGTCCTACATCTGATCGGGAGCGGGCAATGGCGAGGGATCTGGAACGGCTGGCAGCAGGACTGCGCGGTTTTCTGTCGAACGGCAAGGACGTAACGGGCGTGGTGGCACTGTCCACCGGGCACTCCAACGAAACCTATCTGGTGGAAGGCGTGAATCTCATCCTGCGCATGCCGCCGTCGGAGGAGGGCTTATTGCCGCCCTACGACATGGCGCGCGAACATGGCATCCTTGCCGCTGTCGGCGCATGGAAGGATCGCCCGCCTGTGCCAACGGTGCTCCAGTTGTGCATGGACCCGGCCGTGATGGGCGACCCGTTTTTTCTCATGGAGCGGCTCTACGGCGAAGCCTACGAGTACAGCGAGCCGGCATGGTTTCAGAAAGCGAGCCCCGAGATGCGCGGCAGCATGTGCGCGCAATGGGTGGGTGCGGTGGCGGCCGTCAATC
>JANYCD010000042.1 GCA_025360425.1 Sterolibacteriaceae bacterium | reverse complement strand
TGATCTGGACTCCGTCCAGTGGGCAGCGCATTAGGCGGCATGCCGCCTAATGCGCTGCCCACTGGACGGAGTCCAGATCAACGCCTTCCTTGAACATTTCCCACAACGGCGACAACTCCCGCAGCTTGCCCAGTTTGGCATGCAACAGCTTGATGGAGTAATCGATTTCTTCCTCGGTCGTGAAACGCCCGATGGTGAAACGAATCGAGCTGTGCGCCAGTTCATCCGAGCGGCCCAGCGCGCGCAATACGTACGAAGGTTCCAGTGACGCCGAAGTACATGCTGAACCCGAAGACACGGCGATGTCCTTGATTGCCATGATCAGCGATTCGCCCTCGACGAAATTGAAACTGACGTTGAGATTGTGCGGAACACGCTGCTCCATGTCGCCATTGACATACGTTTCCTCGATATCGAGCAAGCCCTTCAGCAGCTTGTCGCGCAGCATGCGAATGCGTTCGTTCTCGATCGCCATTTCCACGCGGGCAAGGCGAAAGGCTTCTCCCATGCCGACGATCTGATGCGTCGCCAGGGTGCCGGAACGCAAGCCGCGTTCGTGGCCACCGCCATGCGTTTGTGCTTCGAGCCGGATGCGCGGCTTGCGCCGAACATACAGCGCGCCGATACCCTTCGGGCCGTAAGTCTTGTGCGCCGAGAAGGACATCAGGTCCACTTTCAGCGTGCTCAAGTCAATGGGCATCTTGCCGGTGGCCTGTGCCGCATCAACGTGGAAAATAACGCCCTTCTCGCGACACAGCTCGCCGATCTCGGCGATCGGCTGAATCACGCCAATCTCGTTGTTCACCGCCATCACGGAAACCAGCACGGTGTCAGGCCGCATCGCCCGCCTCACCTGGTCGACCGTGATCAAGCCATTTTCCTGCGGTTCCAGATACGTTGCTTCAAATCCCTGGCGCTCAAGTTCCTTGACCGTATCGAGTACCGCCTTGTGTTCGGTCGACACCGTGATGATGTGCTTGCCCTTGGTGCCGGCATAAAAACGCGCCGCACCCTTGATGGCAAGGTTGTTCGACTCGGTCGCGCCCGAAGTCCAGATGATGTCCTTCGAATCCGCGCCCACCAGCGCCGCCACTTGTTCGCGCGCTTCTTCTACAGCCTTCTCCGCTTCCCAACCGAAGGGATGCGAACGTGATGCCGGGTTGCCGAAATGTTCGGTCAGATAGGGAATCATCTTCGCGGCCACGCGTGGATCGACCGGAGTCGTCGCGGAGTAGTCGAGATAGATTGGAAGCTTGAGCATGTGAAGTTCTCCTAATACCTAAATCATCAGACAGCAACGGCTGTGAGCCGTTTCAACTGGAATGCAGTTTGTTCGAGAGTGGCAAGAAAATTACCGATGTTTTCTTTAGTGGTGTCGCCGCCAAGGCTGACACGCACAGCGCCGCGTGCCAATTCCTCCGCGACACCCATCGCCAGCAGCACGTGGGAAGGCTCGGGATTGGCGCTGGAACATGCGGCGCCACTTGCCACCGCAAAGCCGGCGCGATCCAGCTTGGCCACCAACGTCTCGCCATCCAGATCGCTAAAAGCAAAGTAAGTCGTATTCGGCAAACGCGAGGCGTTTTGACTGAAAATGGTCGCGCCTTGTTTCAATAGTCCGCGTTCCAGTTCCCTGCGCAACGCAAGCAGGTGGGCCGTCTTGCTCTCCAACTGTGCCACTGCCAGTTCGCAGGCAATGCCAAACCCGACAATTGCCGGAACATTTTCAGTGCCAGAACGCAATCCTCGTTCGTGACCGCCGCCGGCAACCAGAGGACGCAGGTCAGCGCGTTTATCCACCACCAGCGCACCTGCGCCCTTAGGACCGCCGATTTTGTGCGCCGAAACAGTGAGCGCATGTAGACCACTCGCATTCAACGCACGGAAATCGACTGGCACTTTGCCCAACGCCTGAACAGCATCGCTGTGGAACAACGCGTGCGCCGGTTTCGCCAGCTCGGCCAACCGCATCACATCCTGCAAGACGCCGGTTTCATTATTGGCCAGCATCACGGAAATAATCTTCGGCATCCGCGCCAGAACACGCTGGTAATCTTCATCGCTAACGCGACCATCAGCATCAACAGCAATCTGCTCCAGCGTCCAACCCTGGCGGACCAACTCCCTGGCGGGCTCGCGCACGCACGGATGTTCAATCGCCGAAACCGCGATAACGCCGGGCTTAAGGCATGCTGCCGCGCCTTTGACGAGCAGATTATTGGCCTCCGAACCGCCGCTGGTGAATACCACCTCAGTCGGATGGGCACCAACGGCCGCTGCAACCCGTTGCCGTGCTTCATCGATTGCCTTGCGCGCGGCGCGGCCATACTCATGACGGCTGGACGCATTGCCGAAGCACTGCGAAAAATACGGCAACATGGCATCCATCACCGCCGGAACTACCGGCGTCGTGGCGTTGTAATCGAGATAGGTCGGGGCAAACATGGGGGCTCGCGTCAAGCAGCCTCACTCAAGGTGTTAGGCTCGTGCCGGGTCAACCGCTGATCATGCACAACACAGGCTTCCCGCTGTTCCTTGACCAGATCGCTCAGGGTCACGGAGCTCAGGTAATCGTACATACGAACATTCAGGTTGGACCACAACTTGTGGGTCATGCAGACATGCTTTTCGTCCTGGCAATTGCCCTTGCCACGGCACTGGGTAGCGTCCAGCGGCTCATCCACCGCGCGGATGATTTCAGCGACCGAAACCGTTTCCATTCCCTTAGCCAGACAATAGCCGCCGCCGGGACCGCGCACGCTGGTCACCAGTTGGTGACGACGCAATTTGCCAAACAGTTGCTCAAGATAAGAGAGCGATATTTTCTGTCGTTCACTGATGCCGGCCAGGGTCACCGGACCGTTATGTTGACGCATGGACAGGTCAATCATTGCCGTCACGGCAAAACGTCCTTTGGTTGTCAATCTCATCTGGGCACCTCTCGAAAGAAAAACACCGGATCAATAGTTGAGCAATTTCGTCAACTATAGGAGATCCCGACTGTCTTAGTCAACTATTTTCGAGAGATAGTTCGGGTCGAATTTGTCGGCAGTCGCCATATCGTCGGCCACCGATACCCCGGCCTTTTCAATGCTTTTGAGCAAGCACTCGATACGGCGATCGGTTTCCACGGCGTGGTCGAGCAGGCCATGAATTGCCAACGACAACGGATCATCCTCATTGCGGCTCATTGCGTAGGCTGAAAAACCCATCTTTTCGGCTTTTTCCTCGCGCGCCTTGTCGTGCCCGGTATCGACAATCCTGGCGGGAATACCCACCGCAACCGCGCCTGGCGGCACATCGCGCACCACCACGGCATTGGAGCCGATCTTTGCTCCCTTGCCCACGATAATCGGCCCCAGCACCTTTGCGCCAGCACCGATCACTACGCCGGATTCCAATGTCGGATGGCGTTTGCCCTTGGTCCATGAGGTGCCGCCCAGGGTAACCCCATGGTAGAGCGTGCAATCGTCATTGATCACTGCGGTTTCGCCGATCACCACGCCCATGCCATGGTCGATAAACACACGGCGGCCGATGGTTGCACCTGGGTGAATCTCAATGCCGGTCAACCAGCGCGTCAGATGCGATAAAAACCGCGCCATCCAGCGCAGACGCTGGCCCCATAGCCAATGGGCGCCACGGTGCAAGGTCAACGCATGGAGTCCCGGATAGCAGGTCAGGACCTCCCAGGTTGTGCGGGCGGCGGGGTCACGCTCAAAAACGCAGGCGATGTCTTCACGCAACAGGGCAAACACTAAGCATCTCCATCAACAATCTCTGGAATGTAAGAGGCCAGGCAGAGAACAGTCAAGTTTTCTTCTCGAACGAGGCCAGCATGCCGCGCAGTATATTGATCTCTTCCCGCTCAAGTCCGGCCCGTGCAAACAAACGGCGCATCCGCGGCATCAATCGCTTGGGAATTTGGGGATCGAGGAAGCCGGACCCGATCACAACACGCTCAAGATGTGACAGAAAAGCCTCCACTTCTTCAAGGTTGGCCGCCTGTCCTGCTTCGGCCACCTTGGGCGGTGCGCCGGGATCGACAGCGGCAAGATGAAGTTCGTAACACATCACTTGTACCGCCTGCGCCAAATTTAGCGAAGAATGCGCAGCGGACGTCGGTATCGTCGTCCAGCGGCGGCACAAACCAACTTCCTCGTTCGACAGACCGGCGGTCTCGTTGCCGAATACGAGCGCCACATCGCCCTCACCGGGCAAGCTCACCAACTCGGATGCCGCATCGCGCGCCCAGAGTGGCGTTACCGCCAGTTCGCGGCGACGCGCAGTGACAGCCGTTGCGAATACGGTTGCTGCCAATGCTTCCTGCAAGGATGCGCAGACCTTTGCCGCTGCAAGAACATCGGTTGCGCCAGCCGCCATCGCGTCGGCCTGGGCATCCGGAAAGTGGCGCGGATTGACCAGCACCAGCCGGCGCAGGCCCATGGCTTTCATCGCCCGCGCCGCCGCGCCGATATTTCCGGGATGGCTGGGATGAGAGAGAACGATCAGTATCCGGTCAAGCGGCGAAGAATTATTCATATTAGAATCCGCGTCTTCAATCAAGCAGGCCGTATTGCGCAAACCCGCGCCAGCCCTGCTCTACAGCCGGATCACCCATGCATCCCATCCTGAATGTTGCCCTCAAGGCCGCGCGTCGTGCCGGGCAAATTATCAATCGTGCCAGCCTTGATATCGGCCAGCTCAAAGTCAATGTCAAACAGCAAAGTGACTACGTTACCGAAGTCGATCGCGCCGCCGAAATCGCGATTATCGAGATGATCCGGGAAACCTATCCGACCCACGGAATTTTAGCAGAGGAGTCCGGTGCAACCGGCTCGGAAAGCGAATACCAGTGGATCATTGACCCACTGGATGGCACTACCAACTTTATCCACGGCTTTCCGCAATACGCGGTTTCGATCGGCGTTGCCCACAAAGGCGTAATGGCGCATGCCGTTGTATACGATCCCAACCGCAATGAACTGTTCAGCGCCAGCAAGGGCGCGGGCGCTTTTCTCAACGACAAGCGCATCCGTGTGTCAAAGCGCGCCAAGCTCGCCGAAGCACTGATCGGCACCGGTTTCCCCTATCGCGTGTTCGACCATGTCGATACCTACATTTCGATCTTCCGCGACCTGACCCAAAAAACTTCAGGCCTGCGTCGGCCCGGCGCAGCCTCGCTTGATCTCGCCTATGTGGCCTGCGGCCGACTGGACGGATTCTGGGAGTTTGGTCTCTCACCCTGGGACACCGCAGCCGGTTCGCTGCTGATCACCGAAGCGGGTGGCCTGGTCGGTGACCTTGCCGGCGAACAGAACTATCTGGTCACCGGCAACGTCGTGGCAGGCAGCCCCAAGATCTTCAGCCAACTGCTGCAGACCATCACGCCTCACCTGAACGCACGCCTGAAAGCCTGAACGTTGTTACTCGGTCTGTGGGTGCGTCATATCCTGCGGCCGGACCCAAAGATCAAACTCCTGCGCCGTAACGTAGCCCAGCGCCAACGCCGCCTGTTTCAGCGTTGTCCCTTCTTTGTGGGCACGCTTTGCGATCTTGGCTGACTTGTCATAGCCGATGTGTGGTGCCAACGCGGTCACCAGCATCAATGATCTTTCCAACAATTCCGAGATTCTTTCCCGGTTCGGTTCTATGCCTTGAACACAGTGCATCTCGAAGCTGTCCATGCCTTCACCAAGCAGTCTGACACTTTGGCAAAAACTATTAATTATTAATGGTTTAAATACATTAAGCTCGAAATTACCTGAACTTGCGCCAACATTGATTGCAACGTCATTGCCCAGCACTTGGGCGCAGAGCATGGTCAGCGCCTCGCACTGCGTCGGGTTAACCTTGCCCGGCATGATCGAGCTGCCCGGCTCGTTCTCCGGGATGGAAATTTCGCCGAGTCCGGAGCGCGGACCCGAAGCCAGCCAGCGAACGTCGTTGGCGATTTTCATCAATGCCACCGCCAGGGTTTTCAGGGCGCCATGCACCGCCACCAACGGTTCATGCGAGGACAGCGCGGCGAACTTGTTGATAGCGCTGTGATAGGGCAAGCCGGTTTCACGCGCCATTTCCGTTGCAACCCGATCGCCAAATTCCGGATGGGTGTTGAGTCCGGTACCAACGGCCGTGCCGCCTGCCGCCAGTTCAAACAGCCCCGGCAGCGTCGTGGAAATAACCAATTCCGCATAATCGAGTTGCGCCACGTAGCCCGAAAACTCCTGCCCCAAGGTCAGTGGCGTAGCGTCCTGCAGATGGGTGCGGCCGATCTTGACGATGTCAGCAAATGCCTTCGATTTCTCCTGCAACGTCGCCCGTAACCGGCGCAAGGCCGGCAGCAGGTTGCGGATGATGGCGAGACTGGCCGCCACATGCATGGCAGTGGGAAAGATGTCATTGGAAGACTGCCCCAGATTGACCTGATCGTTGGGGTGGATACCACGCTCCTCACCCCTTTTGCCGCCAAGCAACTCCGAAGCCCGGTTGGCGAGGACTTCGTTCATGTTCATGTTGGTCTGGGTACCAGAGCCGGTTTGCCACACAGAGAGCGGAAATTCATCGGGATGACTGCAAGCGACGACCTCTTCGGCCGCCGCCATGATCGCCGCCGCTTTGTCGGGATCCAGTTTGCCGAGATCGCGGTTGACCAGCGCACAGGCGCGCTTGACCATGGCCAGGGCGACGATCAGCTCCAGCGGCATGCGCTCGGTGGAGATATGGAAATGGTACAGTGAACGCTGGGTCTGGGCGCCCCACAGCCGTTCGGCGGGAACCTCAATGGGGCCGAAAGTATCTTTCTCAGTGCGGGTTTCGGTCATCGTGCACTCCGGTAACAAAATTACGCCTGCATCCTATTCGCAAAACTATACAAAGCATAGAATCGGCCATCTCTGCACGCAACAAAACTCCATCAAAAGGACCCGCATGGCCCACAACTTGTTCGATACCCTGCACAACTTCACTCTCGCCTCCGGCAAGACCGGCAAGTTTTATTCCCTGGCCGCGCTGGAAAAAGCCGGCGTTGGCAAGATTTCCCGCCTGCCGGTTTCGATCCGCCTGGTGCTGGAGTCGGTGCTGCGCAACTGCGACGGCAAAAAAATCAGCGAAGCGCACATCCGCCAGTTGGCCCAATGGAAGCCGAACGCAGAGCGCACGGCGGAAATCCCCTTCGTGGTGGCGCGCAT
>JANYCD010000021.1 GCA_025360425.1 Sterolibacteriaceae bacterium | reverse complement strand
CAGCCGGCCGCGCTTGTCTGCGTGGCCAAAAAACTTCTGCTCGTAGCTCGGCGCCATACCGCCCTGCTCCGGCTCCAGCCAGATCTGGAGAAAGTGCACCGGCGCAGCGGGCGAAGGATTGAACTCGCTGTGTTGCACACCTGACCCGGCGCTCATGCGCTGCACATCGCCGGGTCGGATCACTTCGCCGTTGCCCATGCTGTCCTTATGCTGCAACTGACCCTCCAGCACATAGCTGATGATTTCCATGTCGCGGTGGCTGTGAGTGCCGAAACCCTTGCCGGGCTGCACGCGGTCTTCATTGATCACGCGCAGCGGCCCCCAACCCATCGCCTGCGGGTCGTAATAGTCAGCAAAGGAAAAGCTGTGATAACTGTTGAGCCAGCCGTGATCGACATGGCCACGATCTGCACTCTTGCGAACGACAATCATGGAAACCTCCGCGACTCAATGGATGGGTCGAGCCCATCCCCTATCTATCGACTAAATCGGTTTTTGCAAGTAGATTGAATCAGAGATCAGACGGTTATTGCAGAGGAAATTGTTCATGTCCGCACATTCACTACAGGATCGCGCAGCCGGTGCGCTGCTGGGCGCTTTCATCGGCGATGCCCTGGCGCTCGGCCCACACTGGTACTACAACCTCGATGAACTTCACGCGACCTACGGTGAATGGATCATCGACTACACCACGCCGAAACCGGGTCACTACCATGCCGGGTTAAAAGCAGGTCAGTCATCGCAAGCCGGTATCCTGCTGCTGCTCACCCTGCGTTCGCTGGTGGAATGCGGCGGCTACGACGAGGCGGATTTCTGCCGCTGCATGGATACCGATTTCTTTCCCTTGATCGATGGTACGCCGATGAATGGCCCCGGCGGCTACACCAGTCAGTCCATCCGCGAAGCATGGCGCAAACGTGTCGGACTTGGCCTGCCATGGGGGAAAGTCGGCGGCAATGCGGACACTACCGAGGCTGCAGAGCGCATCCTCGCCATCGCTATTCGCTATGCCCTGCGACCAAAGGAATTGGCGTCTGCCGTCGCCCGCAATACTGCACTGACCCAGACCGACGGTACAGTGATGGCGATGACGGTTGCCTTTGGCGCAGCGCTCGGCATGCTGGTTGAAGGCCACACCTTTGACGGAAACCTTTCGGGCAAGCTGATGACGCGGGTAAAAAGCGGGGAGTTACCCTTTCATACCGTGACCAGCGGCAAGCTGCAGGCGCCACGTTCGGGCGAGTCAGAAGCGCCGACTGCGGAAAACTTTCCTTCGCCAGACGCCTTGCTCACGCAATCCTTCATCGCCCTTGCCGCCGTGGATCCTGACATCCGCATCGAACCGGCGTGGAAGGTATCGCTGGTGTATGGCATGCCCTGCGCGGTGTATCACCAGTTCCCCGCCGCCTACTATCTCGCAGCACGCTTTGCGGATGACTTTGAATCCGCAGTGCTGCACGCGGTCAATGGCGGCGGGCAAAATCAGGCGCGGGCCATCCTCACCGGTGCGCTCGTCGGCGCGCAAACCGGGCTGTCTGGAATTCCCAAGCGTTTCCTTGATGGCCTCGAAAACAATCGGGAATTGCTTCAACTAGCCGGTCGTCTCGCAGCACAAATCGTCGCTGCAGGTTGAACCTTCCGTCAATCCAAGGGAAGACGCACATGACGGCGGCGGGGCCATGATTCTCGGTGGGCCCGCCGCAACCATGAGCAACATCAGCCGGAATCGTGAAGCCCTTGTCCGCGCTGCCTAATGGTCTCGCCTGTCACCGTACATCGGCGATTTTGGACTGCTGCTTGACAGGACATTGGAGGCATCGCTCCAATCGGTAGTCCGGCGGGTTTCGGGATGCAGCAATACCCGAAGCCCAACTTCCAGCGGAACGCCCCCTTGCACATTACCTCAGCGCCGCTCGGCAGGCCGCTGAAATGGGTAACGGCCAGCACTTTGTTTACCGCGGTTTCCATTTCCGTGTCGGGCACTTCAAACTTCCCACCCAATTTTATGCTTGGCCAATCCAGGGCGTTGATGGCCGTTTCTTCGGGCTCGCTTGCGCGCGGATACGAGGCGATCTGTTCCAACGCCCGACGGAATTTTGCGCATCGTTCGTACAACGTAAAAACCGCCCTGTCCTTCTCGTCGGCGAATTCCGTTTCGAGAACCTTACGCACCGAAGTGATGACGCTGAAAATCTCATCTTCGTTCAGCTCGCGCTTGCGGCCTGCCGTGCGATGCGTTGTGTCGGATAGGCGCCTTGAGTCAATATGAACCGCATCACTGAATGTGGTCATGGCTTGTTCCTTTCAAAAGATTGCCGGGGGGATATTCCGCTGGTGGTTGATGATTGAGGTTGGGCAGCGCCTCTCAGTGCGACTACAACACCGAACGCCCGATCGCGTCTGTACGTTGTCGTACACATCTGGAAAACGCCCTCAATCCTTGCCGACCTTCCCAGGCAAGAGATCCAACGATCAGGTGCTGATGTCGGGTGCCTTGGCGAGCTTGCAGCCGTTGATCTTCCAGCTTCCATCCGGCTGCTTCTCCATCAGATAGAGGCCGAGCACCGGCTCGCCATCGGGGCCAATGAAAAATACCTGCTGTACCGGCGAGTCTGCGCTGACGTCCAGTTCGCGGAACTGCGTATCGCGGGGCCGATAAATCGGCGGGAAGGCGGTTTTCACCATACGGAGAAAGTTTTCCGGGGTGCCGAACTTCTCCTGGATGAAGGGCGATGAGTAGGAAAAGGCCAGCGCTCCGTCATCGTGCTGCAGCGCCGAAAGCTGCGCCTCGATGACCTTGCGTATGGCGGCACGGTCAGCCTTCGTCAGCCCCGCGGTCGGGTCATCCTTGGCTTGTCCTATCCCGGGCAGAAAAAGGAAAATCGCCATTATCGTTGCAAGAATTCGTGCCATCGCTGGAGCCCCGCCAATGTTTCGACAGAACAATCCTAGCACGTACGACGGTGCGGTTTTTTCCTGTCATGCGGGCAACAACGTATTCCGTCTTCAGTGCTACTCTTGGTCTTATGCAAGATATTCTTTCAGTATCGAATCTCTCCAAGACCTACGCCTCTGGTTTCAGCGCGCTCAAGAACATCAACCTGGCCATTCGCCAGGGAGAAATCTTCGCGCTGCTCGGCCCCAATGGCGCGGGAAAGACCACGCTGATCAGCATCATCTGCGGCATCGTCAATCCCAGTAGCGGAACCGTCCTGGTCGATGGGCACGACATCATCCGTGACTATCGCGCCGCCCGGTCCCTGATCGGGCTGGTGCCTCAGGAGCTGACCACCGACGCATTCGAAACGGTGTGGTCCACCGTGTCATTCAGTCGCGGCCTGTTCGGCAAACCCGCGAATCCGGCGCATATCGAAAAAGTGCTCAAGGCATTGTCCCTGTGGGACAAGAAGGACAACAAGATCATGACACTCTCCGGCGGCATGAAACGCCGCGTGATGATTGCCAAAGCGCTGTCGCACGAGCCGCAGATTTTGTTTCTGGACGAACCCACCGCCGGCGTCGACGTCACGCTCAGGCGCGACATGTGGGAGCTGGTGCGCGGGCTGCGCAGCACCGGCGTGACCATCATTCTGACCACCCACTACATCGACGAAGCCGAAGAGATGGCGGATCGCATCGGCGTCATCATCAAAGGCGAGATCATTCTCGTCGAGGGCAAGACCGAACTGATGCACAAGCTCGGCAAAAAGCAGCTCGTGCTTCAGCTTCCGCATGCGCTGACGCTAGTGCCTGCCGCACTTTCCGCCCACGACCTGCAATTGTCGAAGGACGGCTGTGAGTTGACCTACACCTACGACGCACAGGGCGAACGGATCGGCATCGCGGCATTGCTCAAGGACCTCGGCGACGCAGGCATCCAGTTCAAGGATCTGCACACCACGCAAAGCTCGCTCGAAGATATTTTTGTCAACCTGGTAGAGGGCAAACCATGAATCTCCATGCCGTCCGCGCCATCTATGGATTCGAGATGGCCCGCACCGGGCGCACGCTGATGCAGAGCGTCATCTCGCCGGTGATTTCAACCTCGCTCTATTTCGTCGTCTTTGGCGCAGCCATCGGCTCTCGCATCCCGCAGGTGGGTGGCATCAGCTATGGTGCCTTCATCGTTCCGGGATTAATCATGTTGTCGTTGCTGACCCAGAGCATCTCGAATGCATCGTTCGCCGTCTTCTTTCCCAAGTTCACCGGCACGATCTACGAACTGCTGTCGGCGCCGATTTCCTATTCCGAAATTGTCTTCAGCTACGTCGGTGCGGCAGCGACCAAGTCGATCGTCCTCGGGCTCATCATCCTCGCCACGGCGGGCCTCTTCGTGCCCCTGCATATCGAACATCCGTTCTGGATGATGCTGTTTCTGGTGCTTACGTCGGTAACCTTCAGTCTGGTCGGTTTCATCATCGGCATCTGGGCCGATGGCTTCGAGAGGCTGCAAGTCGTGCCGCTGCTGATCATCACGCCGCTCACCTTTCTTGGCGGCAGCTTCTACTCCATCGACATGCTGCCGCTGTTCTGGCAGACGGTTGCACTGTTCAATCCGGTGGTGTATCTGGTCAGCGGTTTTCGCTGGAGCTTTTATGGCCTGGCCGACGTGGGCGTCGGCGTGAGTCTGGCAATGACCGTGGCTTTTCTGGCCATCTCACTCGCCATCGTGGCGTGGATTTTCAGAACGGGATACCGGCTCAAG
This sequence comes from Sterolibacteriaceae bacterium, assembly GCA_025360425.1. Lineage (GTDB taxonomy): Bacteria > Pseudomonadota > Gammaproteobacteria > Burkholderiales > Rhodocyclaceae > JANYCD01. Next base: position 9,818 of record JANYCD010000021.1, on the reverse strand, counting down.
GTCTAGACCGTGTTGACGATAAAACGCTGGGCATCCCGTGTCAGCGGAGCAAGCCGAGCAGTTACTGCAGCTTTACACGCACAAAAAACATAACGGAAGCCGGGTTGCCGCCGTAACTCGGCGCAAGGTCACCCGGCAGGGAATATTTGCTCACCAGTCCTCCCACGCCGAAGCGAAAGTGGCTCTGCGAGGCAAAATCATGCACGTAACCGAGGCTGGCCTTGTCCACCTTGAAGGTTCTGCCGAACAACGGGTTGCCAGGATCGAACAACTCGTTTTTTCCCACTCGTTCGACGCGGCCGAAAAATGTGTCTCTGCCATTGAGCGTCAATGCGGATTCGAGTAGATAAGCGCTGGTTGCGTCGCCGATATTCGGTGTATTCCTGCCCCATGCAGCAAGGGTTTGCCAATTGGCCGATTCGAATGGCCGGTTGTAGCTGATCGACACGGTCGTTCGTCGCACATCGATGTCCGGCTCCAGCGCTTCGGGACTCTTGATTCGTCCATAGCTGATCTGCGTTGCCCAATTGGGCGCGGGATTGTATGAGAGACGCAACGAACTGGAGTCCAGCTTGCCGGTGTCGATGTTGTAACGAAACTGATCCGGCTCACGCCCCCTGAATGCGGACGCTTCGAGTTTCCAGTTGTGCAAGACATACCCGCCAGTTAACACGCCATAGGTAATGTGCGTGGAGTCGAGCCAGTGGTGGGCAATCGGCGCCTCCGGATTATCAATGCCGGAGATGCGGTGCATGAAAGCCGGCGGTCCCAGCGCCGGTTCGCCGGGCAACCCGGCATAGACAAACACCGAGCTATCGTTGGCAAGCGGCATCGAATACGTGACGGCAAGCTCCATGAACAAGTCATGTGGATGCTGCCGGTCGACCAGCGGGCTGTGGCCATCGGCGGTTTCACCGGTTTGCAGTAATAGCGGATAACCGCTTTTGCCCATCAGCGGGTCGAGCGACACCATGCTGCGCAACCCCAATGTGCCATCGCCCAGCGGCCGCTGACCCATCAACATCAGCATGCTGGTACTGAACGTTTTGCTGTCGCCGCGCGGTCCGCCCTGATGATCGTAGATGGCATTGGCAAAACCGTGAATCATCGTGCTCCAGTCGCCCATACCTTGATGGATCGAATCCATCGGCGAAGATTCGGGCTGCCAACTGGTGCCCGATGCCTCGCGCGTCATTGCATAGTTGCCGTACATGCCCGACATCGCCATATCGTGATCGTCGGCGCCCATGTTCATATGGGAATGGTCCATTTCTTCCGCGAAGACGCAGGTGGCTGGAAATATCAAGACATACAGTGCGATGAATATCCATTTCATGGTGATGGAGCGACGCGGCGGTTGATGGCTTGTTGCAGGATCATGGCAACGGAAATTTTTCAGTGTTGATATTTGCGCACCTGATCTGACCCCGTTGTAGTTTCTTTCACGACAAGGGTTGCAGCATTAGGGCTTGTTGCCCCGTGGCCCGAGGAAATACCAGAGGATCAGTCCCAATAGCGGTAGCAGTACCACCGCGAGAATCCAGATCAGCTTTTTCTCGCTGGAAACGGAGCTCTGGAAAATATTGATGATCGCCCAGATGTCGCCGGCGAGTACCAGCAGACCCCAGAGACTGTTGTACCCCATGTTCATCATTGTCGTTCCCCTTTGGTTCGGTTCGGTTCGGTTCGGTTTGCCTTGTCAACCACTGCTACTTGCCGTGTTTAATTCCGGCCTCATAGTCATCTTCGCTGATTTTACGCACTTCCGATTGCTGAATGATGACCTTTGAACCGGTTGCCTCATCCTTGAATTTGACCGCGCCGTTGTCACCGGTGCGATCTACATCTTTTGTGTAATAGGTGGAACCGCTTTCAGGATCGCGCACCGCGTAGTGGCTGCCGCAGCCATAGAGCATCAACAAGGCTGCCGGAACCAGGGAGCTGACTTTTCGCAACATGACAAGTACCTCCGTTTGATTTGACGGAGATCAATATAGAAGCTCCCGCTTCGCGCTACCGTGCGGTAGGGTACATAGATTGCGAATCCGAGCCCGCTACTGGGCGACAGAACTGCTTACCAGCACCGCTTGATCGCGATACTGGTGGGGAAATATCCGTTTCAGATTTTCGATTTTGGGCAGATCGTTGACCACGATATAGGGATATCTCGGATTGTTGATCAGGAAATCCTGGTGGTAGTTCTCCGCAGCAAAGAAGCCTTTGAGCGGATCGATGCGCGTGACGATCTCACGCGAAAATGCATGGGCGCGGTTTAATTGCGCGACATAAGCCTGGGCCACGGACTTCTGTGACTCGCTGGAATAGAAAATTGCCGAGCGATATTGAGTGCCGCTGTCCGGCCCTTGCCGGTTAAGCTGGGTCGGATCGTGCGCTACCGAAAAAAAGACGTGCAGCAACTCGCCGTAGGAAACCTCCGCCGGGTCATAGGTGATTTGCACCGACTCGGCGTGCCCGGTAGTGCCGGCACTGACGGTTTCATATTGCGCGCTTGCCATGTCGCCACCGGCATAGCCGGAGATGACCCGGCGCACACCGCGCACATGTTCGAATACGCCCTGCACGCCCCAGAAACACCCACCCGACAACACGGCAGTTTGCAAGCTCCCGGCGGCTTTCGTATCGTCGACCGTGGGTGACGCAATGACATTGGGTGCCTCGGCCGCCTGTAAAAGCGGCTGGCAAAAGACACCGATGACGCCGATCAGCGACGCGGAAATCAACAACGACGTCCATCGTACTTTGGGGAATTGCATGTTCATCTCCTGCAAAATATTTCTCAACTTTGGTTCTGATCAGGCCCGTGCCACGAAACGCAGCGCCACCGAGTTCATGCAATAACGCAATCCGGTGGGTTGGGGTCCATCGCTGAATACATGCCCCAGATGGGCATCGCACAAGTGGCAGGTGATTTCATCACGCTGCATGCCAAAACTGCTGTCTTCACTTTTCACCACATTCGTCGCGGATATCGGTTGCCAGAAACTGGGCCAGCCGGTGCCTGATTCAAACTTGGTGGCCGAGTCGAACAAGGCGGCATCGCAGCAAATGCAGCGATACAGTCCATCGCCGTGATTGTTCCAATAGGCGCCGGTGAAAGGCCGCTCGGTTCCGGCATGGCGTGTCACGTCGTAAGCCGACGCGGACAATTGGCCGCGCCACTGTGCATCGCTCCTGACCACCTTTGCGAGTTGCTTCATTCCTTCACTCTTGCCGGCTGCGGAGAATTGTTCAATCGACAAATCCATGCCTGATTTTGATGCAGGCAGCGTCGCCGCCATGGACTTTCCGAACAACGTAGCGGCCATCCATGTGCCCAGGCTGACTTTCAAAAACGATCTCCGCTTCACCATGAATCTCTCCTATCCAACGCTGCTTGCATGGTGAGTAGTCGCAAACGCCCGCGAATCCTTACAGCGCATAATTTATCCTGCAAGGATCACTCCTCGGCTGCGACAACCTGAGATAAGGCCACCTTCAGCGCATCGTCCACATGCTCCAGCCACACGAATTCGAGCTTCTCGCGTGCCTCGGCCGGAATATCTTCCAGGTCCCTGCGGTTGCGGGCGGGCAGCATCACGGTCTTGATGCCGGCGCGCAGTGCGGCAAGCACTTTCTCTTTCACACCGCCAATCGGCAGCACGAGCCCGCGCAGGCTGATCTCGCCGGTCATGGCCACGTCGCTGCGTACCGGGCGTTGCGTGCGCAGTGACGACAGCGCGGTAAACATGGCGACGCCTGCGCTGGGGCCGTCCTTGGGCGTGGCACCGGCCGGCACGTGGATATGGATATCGGACTTGTCGAGCAGTTCCGGATCGATACCCAGTTCCGCTGCGCGGCCCTTCACCAGTGACAACGCCGCCTGCACGCTTTCCTTCATCACGTCGCCAAGCTGGCCGGTGACGATGAGCTTGCCGCTGCCGGGCATGCGCGCGGCTTCGATGAACAGGATGTCGCCGCCGACCGGCGTCCAGGCAAGGCCGGTGGCCACGCCGGGCACGGCGGTGCGCATGGCAATCTCGGCTTCGAAGCGGTGCGCGCCGAGGATGGTGGCCAGGTCGGCCGCATCAACGACGATGTGCTCCACGCTACCTTCGTTGGCAACCTCATTGAAAATCTCATTGGAAACTTGGTTGGCAACTTCGGCGATGCGCAGCGCGACGTTGCGGCATACCGAACCGATCTCGCGTTCAAGATTGCGCACGCCGGCCTCGCGGGTGTAGTCCTCGATGATACTGACCAGCGCGGCTTCAGTAATCTCGCATTGTTCCGCCTTCAAACCGTTGCGCGAGAGCTGGCGCTCGAGCAGATAACCCTGCGCGATTTTCAGTTTCTCGTTCGCGGTGTAGCCGGGCAACTGGATCACTTCCATGCGGTCGCGCAACGGACCGGGGATGGTGTCGAGCACGTTGGCCGTGCACACGAATAGCACCGACGACAGGTCGTAGGGCAGCGCGAGATAGTTGTCGCGGAAGGTACCGTTTTGCTCCGGGTCGAGCACTTCAAGCAGCGCCGATGACGGGTCACCATGGAAACCGCCGGCGCCCAGCTTGTCGACTTCGTCGAGCATCATCACCACGTTGCGCGTGCCGGCCTTCTTCATGCCCTGGATGATGTTGCCGGGCAGCGCGCCGATATAGGTACGGCGATGGCCGCGGATCTCGGCTTCGTCATGCACACCGCCGAGGCTGACGCGGACGAACTCGCGCCCGGTGACGCCGGCGATGCTCTGGCCGAGCGAGGTCTTGCCCACGCCCGGCGGTCCAACGAAGCAGAGGATGGGCGCCTTGCCATCCGGGTTGAGCTTGCGCACGGCTAGATATTCGAGGATGCGCTTCTTGATCTTGTCGAGGCCGTGGTGGTCGTGATTGAGCGTGCGCCGCGCTTCGGCAATGTCGATCGCCGCCGCCTCAGGCTTCTTCCACGGCAGTTCGGTGAGCCAGTCGAGATAGGTGCGCACCATGGATTGTTCGCCTGCCCCTTCGGGCATGCGTTGCAGCCGTTTGAGTTCCTTGAGCGCCTGCTTTTCCACGTCTTCGGGCATGCCGGCTTCGCGGATGGCCTTTTCGACGTCTTCGAGTTCGGCCGCGCTCTCGCCGCCTTCACCCAGCTCATTCTGGATGGTGCGCAATTGCTCGCGCAGCAGATGCTCACGGCCTTTTTCGCCGATGGATTTTTTGGTGCGCTGGTCGATCTCGTGCGAGATACGCAGCACCTCGGAGCGGCGCGACAGGATGTCGAGCAGGCGATCAAGCCGGATGCGCAAATTGAAGGCTTCGAGCAGCGACTGCTTTTCTTCGACGCTGACATCCACCAGCGCGGCCACCAGGTCGGCCAGTTGCGACGGCGACTCAATGGATTGCAGGCTGTTGAGCACTTCCTCAGGCATCTCCTGCGGCAGCAAGTGGAGAATTTCGATGGCGCGCTGCTTGAGCATCAACGCCCGCGCTTCGATTTCCTTGTCGACCAGCGCACTGTCTTCGATGCGTTGCACGCGCGCGACGAGGAAGTCGTAGCCATCAAGGAATTCAAGCACGCGAAAACGTTCCACACCCTGGCAGAGGAGGTGCTGGGTACCCCCGGGCGCGGTGATCGCGCGCACCACATGGGCGGTGGTACCGACCCAGTGCAGGTCATCAGGACCGGGCTCCTCATTTGGCTCATGCGCACTGCCTTCGCGTTGCAACAGCACGCCGAGCGGACGCTTGGCGCGGTCGGCCTGCTCCACTGCGGCACGCGAACGGGCGCGGCCAATGGCGAGCGGCACCACGGCGCCGGGAAACAGCACCATGTTGCGCACCGCTACGATGACTACGGCGTCTTCGGGCAGGGGCCGTGATTTGCGTGCGTCGGAGGCAGGAGTGAATGCACCCTCCGCAGAGCATGAAGGCGTGCCGTCTTCCAACATCTGCTGGGCTTCGGCCACTATCCCGTCAGTAGGTTCATGTGGATTCATGAATGGGCTCGCTTAGCAAAGGGTCAATAAAATCAGTCGCGCTCAATGGCGATATGGGGATGGATTCTCGAACTTCCAGAGTGGCCGGGTGAGGAGTTGATCGCCACTGCCCATGCCGAGAAAAAGGAAGCCTGACCGCCATCAGCGGATCTTTTCGGCGCGCGGCGAGAAATGCCGCGCTGGCCCATGATGATGAACCAGCGCGGTTATTGCCCTGAAATGTTTTTACTTGTCGTTGTAATTCGAGCCATCGGCATCATGTGGCTTTTTGAGCTTCTTATTACGTTTGATCTCCTTCAGGGCTGCTTTCTGATGGGCATGCTCAGTTGCCCGACCCGCATCGGTAGAAGGTACTACCTCGCTGTTGACGGTAGCGTCGCCATTAACAGAAGGCATGGGCGCATCCACGCCGGCGCTTACATTGTCATGCGTACCCGGTCCAGTACCAACGGCGCCCGTACCCCTGTCGACGCCTGCATTCACGCCAACACCGGCACGAACATTGCCCCCCACACCTGAATCGGCAGCGAAGGCGGTTGTTCCGATGACAAGTGTGACTCCCAAAGACAGCAGGGTTGCGGCAGTTAATACAATTTTGTATTTGTCCACGGCTTTTCCTCCGAAGTAACTGCGATATTCATGACAACGCAGCCATTGTTTACCTATTGACATTACCAATAGACCGAATGCCCCACGGATTACCCTCCTGAAGGGCAATTCTGGTGCACTGCCGGTCTGTCGAAACATTCTGCCTAAAGGCATGTTCTATTTCTGTACGACAGCGAACAGACACATATGTGTCAAACAGCGGGAGATATCTATCGTTCGAACCCGCCAGACAATATGTGGTCTAGGCATAGACCACCAGCCACGTTCCTGCCACAACGCAGGCAAAACCGATCAAACGCGGAACGAGCCGGCCGACGGGAGCTGTTTTTTCCAGCAGCACCAGCACGGCGATGGCGGCGATCCACAAAACATTCATGACGCCGCCGACAAACAGCAGCGCCATCAACGCCCAGCAACAGGCGACGCAATAGGCGCCATGCAGCAAGCCAAGCCACAGCGATGCCGAGGCTTGCGGACGAAAGCCGCCGTGACGCTGGATGAAGGACAGCGGCGCCTGACATGCGGCGAGGCAGGCGTACTTCCACGGTGTCCATTGATAGACACCGATGGCGATTAGGACCATGCCATTGAATCGATTGCTGGTGCTGGTCATCATCGGCGACAGCAGGGTCAGACGCTCAAGCTGCCATTGCAACACCGTCGCAGCCAGTGAGAAACCGGCCCAGGCAAGCAGATAACCAGCGGTGAACCAACCGGTGGCCGCGAACGACCGCCCCTGTGAAATTGCTTGTCTGGCGACGCGGGCATAGAGCAGGATCATCGGCGCGGCGCTGGGCGTCATCATGCCGACCATCATGACGATCCACATCACCAGCACGAAGCCGAAGTCGGCCGGCACCCACGCGCGTGGCGTCATCATGGCGGCCATGTCGGCAGCATCCATGCCCGGCATGTCCATGTCGGCGGCGAGTTGCAGCAGGTAAACCCACGCCAGCGCGGTGATCAGCAGCAGCGCTGCCGCGACAATATAACGGTCGCGCCTTAACGTCGCCTCTAGTATCCCGACGGACATGCGTATCCCGCCGGACATGCGCGCCAGATGCCTCTAGCGCACGATGCCACTTTCGCAAAGATGGACGTGGGCGAATTGCCCGTAGCTGTCGGAAAGATTCAGCGGGATGGCCCCCACTGTTTTCGTCCAGCCGCGCCCCATTTCCGCAATCGAATATTCGAAACCGTCCGGGATGTCGATGCGGGCGCGGTGCTCGGCGCCCGTCACCGAATTCAAAATGGGTTCGCCGCGGCCTTCGATCAGGCCGGGCACCACAAGGCGGGCCTTGCGCGCGTCAATGTCGACCTCGAAGTCGATGGGGGCGAAGACCGGGTCGTGAACTTTTTCCAGCGTGGTCGAGAACACCTGAAAAATCGTCGCGCCAGGTTCGGTGTCCAAACCGCTGAGGATGCGCAGCAGCGCCTCGCGCTGGGCCGGCGTCGCTCTTTCTTCGATGATGACGACCACCTGACCCTTGCCCTCATGAATGGCACCCGGCCAGGAAAAAATACCGGCGAAGCGAAGACCATCCAGTTTGGTGTGGCCGTGATGGCCTCGATCAATCTCCATCCCCACCACCGCCTGACAGTGCCCATGCGTCGGCAAGGCGTTGAACTGGCAGGGGCAACCGTAGGCGCAGTTGCAGTTGGTGAACTCCCGCGCCTTGATCGTCCAGTGTCTATCCGTCATGATCGTCTCCTCTGTCAGCGATGTTCAACCAGAGCGTCTCTTACCTTTATAGTACGCCTGCCATTGGAATGCTACAAAATAACCGCTTCCGCAACCTTGCCAGGAGCCGCTCTGGTGACGAACGCACTCTTTGCCTTTATGCACCATGTGGCGGCTTTTGCCCTGGTCACGACATTGGCCTTCGAACTGGTGCTGATGCGTGACACGCTAACCCTTTCCAGCGCTCGCAAGCTGATGGTTGTCGACATGATTTACGGAATTTCCGCAGGCGTGGTGCTAGTGATCGGCTTCGCTCGCGTGGTCTACTACGAGAAAGGTGCGACTTACTACTTCCACAGTGTTCCGTTCATTGCCAAGCTGTCGCTGTTTGCACTCATCGGGCTGGTGTCGATTTATCCGACGCTCGAATTCCTGTCGTGGCGAAAGATTCTGAAACAGGATCGGATCCCCACGCCGAGCCTGTCAAAGGTCAAGTTGATTCGGACCATCATTCATCTGGAGCTGACGGGCGTGGTGTTGATCCTGCTTTGTGCCGCCCTGATGGCCAGGGGTATTGGCACTTTCGGATAACGCGGTACCCCATTTCAATCGATCAGTCATGATCGCAGAGGTGCTGACAATGAACAGGCCGCATCAGGTATCCATCGAACGGCGGAATCCGGCGTCCTGGAAACCGACGGGTTCCTCATCACCCGCCCCAACCTCATACTTGACGGGTGGGATTCGTTTGTTATAATGTATACACATCCGTGTATATACATCGAGGTGAACATCATGAATCTGCAAATAGCGAAATGGGGCAACAGCCTGGCGCTGCGCATCCCGGCCGAATACATCCGCCAGGCCGGCATCAAGGAAGGCGACAGCGTCGAGGCCAGCTTGACCGTGGATGGCGGCCTGACGATCCGCCCCACAAGCTGGGACCGGAAAGCCTTCATGCGCGAACTGGCCGAGGCTCGCAAAATCATGCCGATGGGAACTTCGGTCATGGACGAGCTGCGCCGCGGTGGGCGCTACTGATGATTTATGTCGATACCAGCGTCCTGGTGGCGCTCATGGTCAACGAGTCGAAGAGCGCCGCAGTTTCCCGTTGGTACGGTGCCTGCACCGACGAGATGGTGTCGGCGATATGGTGCGTCACCGAATTCGCTAGCGCCCTGGGCATCAAACAGCGCACCGGGCAGATCGATACCGACGAGGCACGCGCCGCATGGCTGCGCTTCGAGCGGCTTTGCGCCAACGACATCAAGCTGCTGCCGATCGAACCCGCCACCTTTCATCGCGGCGCCGTGCTGATGCTGGACGCGGCCACAGGCCTACGAGCAGGCGATTCGCTCCACCTCGCCACCGCGCTTGACGTGAAGGCGAAACAGATGGCGACGCTGGATGAAGTGCTGGCCAATAACGCCAAGCGGCTCAAGTTGAAGGCAGTAAAGTTTTATTAGAAGACGGATTTTGTCACTGACCATTTCTGATCGTCCCATCGGTATTCGAAATCTACCGATCGTGGATTGCCACTTTCCATTGGGGTCC
>JANYCD010000079.1 GCA_025360425.1 Sterolibacteriaceae bacterium | reverse complement strand
TACAAAGTCGACCCACACGAAAGTCTGATGAACCAAAACAAAAAGGAGTGGCCTGTGGCGATGGAAAAACTCGATGTCCTGATCGTCGGAGCAGGTCTGTCCGGTATCAGCGCCGGTGTCCATCTCAAGGACAAATGCCCATCCGTCCAGTTCGCGATTTTCGAAGGCCGTGCGTCGAGCGGTGGCACCTGGGATCTGTTTCGATATCCGGGCGTCCGTTCCGACTCGGACATGTACACCCTGGGGTATTCGTTTCGGCCATGGGTGGAAGGCAAAGCCATCGCCGATGGTCCATCCATACTCAACTACATTCGGGACACCGCGCGCCATTTCGGCATTGATCCGCATGTTCGTTATGGGCATCGAATCAAGCGCGCCTCGTGGTCGAGCAGTGACGCGGTATGGACGGTCGAAGTTGAAAGGCCAGGCAACCCGCAACCGCTGACGATTTCCTGCAATTTTCTGTACATCTGCAGCGGCTACTACAACTACGAATCGGGCTATACCCCGAAATTTCCAGGTCTCGATAAATTCAAGGGCCGCATCGTGCATCCGCAAAAGTGGACGCCGGACATCGACTATGCCGACAAGCAGGTGGTCGTCATTGGCAGTGGTGCTACCGCAATAACGCTGGTGCCGGCGATGACCGACAAGGCGGCGCACGTCACGATGCTGCAGCGTTCGCCGACCTATGTCATTTCCCTTCCCAGCGTTGATCGCATTGCCGTTTTGTTCAATCGGATGTTGCCACGCACTTTGGCTTATGCGCTGGCGCGCTGGAAGAATGTACTGCGTGGATATTTTTTGTTCTGGTTGGCGCGATCCAGGCCGAAACTCGTAAAAAGCATCCTGCTGTCGGAGGTGAAACGCGCGTTGCCGCCTGACTATGACGTGCGCAAGCACTTCACCCCCAGCTACAACCCATGGGAGCAGCGGCTATGTGTGATCCCGGATGCCGATCTGTTTGAGGCGCTCAACAAGGGGTCAGCCTCGATAGTGACAGACCACATCGAAACCTTCACCGAGACCGGTATCAAGCTGCAATCGGGGCAGGAGATCGCGGCCGACATCATCGTTACGGCGACCGGTCTCGATCTGCTCGCGGTCGGCGGCATTGAATTGATCGTGGATGGCAACGCGGTCGATATTGGCAAGGCGGTGAGCTACAAAGGCATGATGCTGGGCAACGTGCCGAATCTCGCCTTTGCTTTCGGCTACACCAATGCGTCGTGGACGCTGAAGAGTGATCTTACCTGCCAATATGTTTGTCGCCTGCTCAACGAGATGGCGATGCTTGGTGTCAAGCAATGCATCCCCGTTCTGGGTGATCAACACATCGAAACGGAAAAGCTGGTCGACTTTTCGTCCGGATATTTTAAGCGCGCCCTGGACAGGTTGCCAATGCAGGGCAAGAGACGGCCATGGAAGCTCTACCAAAATTATTTCCTCGATATATTGACGCTGAGGCATGGCTCGATTCAGGATGGAACGATGAGGTTCAGCAACCCTCCCAGAGCTAAAAGCGGTTGAGGCTGGATGGCAAAGTGCCCGTCGTCACGGGTCGGGATCGTGCGGTTCCACTGTGTGGCAAGTGAAGGCAGAGACCATCCTCCTCACCCGAGAGGGTGCCAAAGGTGTCTAAAAATTGAGCGGCTGCAGAGGAACCAAATAAGCAAACGTCAGGAAGAGTGGAATCAGGGGTTACCCACGTCTTGTGCACAGCTTTATCCACAGCCGCAGTGGATAAATGGTCAGGTCATCCCATTGAGAGCCCTGCTTTTTTAAAGGGGCCTCATGCTTTATGGTTGCTTGTGATTTGTGCAGTGGGGGGACTGAAAGTTACGACAAAGCCGTATTCACGGCGCTACTGTCTGGCGTCTAAAAGAATACCGTTGCCCCGATGGTGCTTACGCCCAGGATGCTCATCCCCGGCGGACAGGGTTGCCGTCGAAGTGGAGTCACTGGCGCACACACGGGCGAACTTATAGCAATCGCTACCACTTCCTATTCACCGTCAAGGACAACCTTGTAATATCGGTCAAGGAATATCTCGATACGATCCACGCCCAACGCGATATTTTTCACGCCATGAATTGACATCGACCAGAGGGCCAAAGACGTCAAGAACTGCATGGTGCACGGAGTCAAAAATTCTGACACTAAGGAGAACCAAATGTTTGAAGGTGACGGTGCAATTGTCCAGTACGCATATGTTGTGGAGAATCTCAATCAGGCTATCGAACATTGGACAACCGACGTCGGTGCCGGCCCCTTTTTCGTCAAGGCACACTTGAATGATCTGGACTTCAAATACCGAGGCAAGAAATCAACCCTTGACATGAGTTTTGCCCTCGGACAGGCCGGGGCAATTCAGATTGAGTTGATTCAAGTCCACTCCGATAACCCAACCATATATACCGATATGTATCCAAAGGGCAGCGATGGTGGATTTCATCACGTTGCAATGTTTTCCAAGGATTTTGATGCGGCGGTACGAGCCTATGAACAAAAGGGGTTCGAGGCTGCGATGCAGGGCATATTCGGTACTACGCCCTTTGCCTATATGGATACACGCTCCGCGTTAGGATTCATGGTCGAGCTTTATCCACCAAGCCAGCAGTTGCGCGAGTTGTACAAAATGGTTGCAGATGCTTCGATTGGTTGGGACAGGGATGAGAAGACAAGGCCAATGTAAATGGGCATACGAAGCGGGGGCTGAACGCTTCTGCGTACTTCGCTATCAAATTTCAATAGCGAAATACGCCGGCGTTATGCGCTGAAACCGCCGTCGACGCCGATGATCTGTCCGTTGATATAGCTGGCGCCGGGTGATACGAGAAAGTCGATGACCGAGGAGACTTCCTCGGGGCGACCCATGCGTCCCAATGGCGTATTTTTGACCATGCTCGTGATCACGCCTTGCGCCAGTGGATCGTTGACCAATTCAGGGGCATAGATGATGCCGGCGTCTATCACCGCGAAAGCGGCGCCGTTGCAGCGCACGTTGTAGGGCCCCATTTCACGCGCTACCTGCTTGATCAGCGCCGCCACTGCGGTTTTCGGGCCGCCCGACATGCCGTCATGCTCAAGCGTGCGCAACACCGCGGTGGTGAGGACCATCACAATGCTGCCACCGCCGCTTTCCTTGAGCGCGCGCGCGCCATGCTTGATTACATTGAACGCTCCGCGAACGTCGGTCTCGTACACCCTGTCGAAATCTTCGTCGCTGACGTCGACCAGCGCCTTGAGGGGAAGCGCTGGGCCGGTGGAGGAAACGATCGCATCGAGCCCGCCGGTATGCTGGCAGGCTTCGTCGATGAAGCGCTTGACTGATGCCGAGTCGCGGATATCTACTTGCTGTACCTGAACCTTGCCGCCGCTTTTACGAATATCGGCCGCCAGTGCGTCGGCCTTGTCCTTGTTTTTTCCATAGCCGATGCAGACGGGTGCGCGTTTGGCCAGCGCCGTGGCAATGACAGCCCCCAGGCCGCCGGTGGCGCCGAGTATTGCAATGCTTTTCATCCTGAGCTCCCCGTATACTTTTATGCGGACCGTGTAGCCGAGCCTTCGCTATCGGACGATAGCCCTCACTTCTTGTGGTCGAACACGCCGGCAGACTTGGGCACAACATCGATCGGCACAGCCCGGTAGGCGTTCATCAGGACCGGGCCAGCCAATGTCAGCGTGTACGGATCGACGATCGCGTGCGTGTTTTCCACCAGCGCGTCGCGCAGGTTGCGGCCGAGGTGGGAGCCGCCGCGAAGACCGGCGCTGCCCGACCAGACAAAGGCGAAGCGGGAGACCTCCTCGGCCATGTGCACGCCAAAGGTGTTGACCTGATTGCCGCGCTGGCGCTGCTCCTCGTTCAACTCCTTGCCGGCGTGAACCGTTGCCAGTGCGTCACGGATGCATTCTACGGCATAGGCACGAACCGAGCGGTACTTGGCGTCCATCTCGGCGAACTGATACTGGAATACTTCGCTGTCGCGGTGGGCGGGAACGCCGCCGGGCCGCGGCTTGCTGGCGTCGATGGCCTTGACCAGTTCTTCCAGCGCGCGCTTGGCGGTGCCCAGCGAAACGGCGGTGTGGCCGGTGACCGCCATGTAGTTGAGACCGGTGCGCAGATCAATCTGGCCGCGCAACGGTTGCCACGTCGCTGCCCGCCAGGAGTAGGCCTCGGGGATGAATTGCTCCGGAACGCGGAAGCTGTAACTGCCGGTGCCTGACAGCCCGAATACATTCCAGTTGCCGAGAAATTCGACCTTGTCGCGCGGCACGAGGTACTGCACGGCATCCTTGACACCATCTTCGAATTCGCAGATTCCGCCCGCCGCCAACCAGTCGGCGTGCCCGGCACCGCTGGCGAAATGGGTCGCTTCGACGCTGACCATGTATCCGCCATCGACCTTGCGCACGTTGCCGGGCTGGTTGAGTGAAGCCGCCGTTACTGTCCGCGCCGGACCGGTACCGCCAAAGACGTCCTTGACTGCGCTTTCGCCCATCCCGGCGGCGAAAAAAGTCGCCGAGAGCATGTTTGCAAAGTAGGCCCAGCCGGTTGACGCGTCGGCGCGGCTGACCTCTTCGATGACTTCAAGGAAGGTGAGCAGATCCGCGCCCTGTCCGCCAGCTTCCTTGGGCAGGTAAATGTCCCACAGGTTCACGGCCCGGAAAGCCTCGACGACCGCGGGTGCCATGGTGCCGATCTTGTCGCCTTCGGCAGCGTGCTGCTCGACGAGGCTGCTCAGGGAGCGGGCGAGGCCCAGATAGTCCTTCGTTGTGGACGCGGTTTTGATGTTTGTCATTGCCATGCTGAAGATCTCCTCTACCGTTAGGTCAATATAAGCTACTGTTTGGTAGAATCATGCACGATCATTATTGTGCTGTCAAAACCTGATTCGCAACTGGAACATACTTGCACAGGCTTCAGCTGATTGCCCGCCAGCCAAGTGAGAATCGCCCCACCGTATGAGTAACCTGCCATTTCCCCCACCTGACATGCATGCCGTCGTGACCGAGGTGCTTGCCGAGCGGGCGCATCTGCCCGGTGCGCTGCTGCCTGTCCTGCATGGCGTGCAGGATGCGCTCGGCCACATCCCGCGTGAGACGGTGCCGGAAATTGCAAGGGCGCTCAACCTGTCGCGCGCCGAAGTGCATGGCGTGATCACCTACTACCATCACTTTCGCGAACAGCCCGCTGGGCGCCATGTGTTGCAGGTGTGCCGTGCCGAGTCCTGCCGTGCGATGGGTGGAGAAGCATTGCATGCGCATGCACGTGCCAAACTCCGTTGCAGCGGAACACAACATTCGTCTGCGGACGGGGCCTACACCGTCGAGTCGGTCTATTGCCTGGGCTTGTGTGCCTCGTCACCGGCCGTCGTGCTGGACGGACGGCTGCACGCACGCATGACGCCAGCGCGGCTCGATGCCTTGCTGGCAGGAAAGAGCGAGTCATGAGCGCAGTCAAGGTCTTTGTTTCCTGTGACAGTGCGGCCCTGGCTGTCGGCGCCGACGAAGTGGCGGACGCCGTCATTGCCCAATGCGCTGCGCGTGGCCTGGAAGTGGAGTTGATACGCAACAGTTCGCGCGGATTGTTCTGGCTCGAACCGTTGGTCGAGGTGGCGACACCGGCCGGCCGGATCGGTTACGGACCTGTCGCCGATGACGATGTGCCCAGTCTGCTCGATGCCGGGTTGCTGCGAGGTGGCGCACACGCACGTTGCGTGGGGTTGGTCGAGGAACTGCATTATCTGCAACGCCAGCAGCGCTTGACCTTCGCACGCATGGGCATCACCGCGCCACTGTCATTAACTGACTACGAAGCGCACGGCGGCTGGACGGGTTTGCATGCAGCGCTTGCAATCAATGCCGATTCGATCTGGCAGCAGGTGCTCGATTCGGGCCTGCGCGGACGCGGCGGGGCTGCGTTCCCGGCCGGCATCAAGTGGCGCACCGTGGCACAGGCGCAGGCGGAGCAGAAATATGTAGTGTGCAACGCCGACGAGGGCGACTCGGGTACCTTCGCCGACCGCATGGTGCTGGAGGGCGATCCTTACATGCTGATCGAAGGCATGACCATCGCCGCTCTGGCCACCGGCGCGACCCAGGGCTATGTCTATATCCGTTCCGAATATCCGCTCGCCTTCAAGGTGTTCAGTGAGGCGATCCGCAATGCGCGGGCAGCAGGATTCCTCGGACCGAACATTCTCGGCTCCGGCAAGAGCTTCGCGCTGGAAGCGCGCCTCGGTGCCGGCTCCTACGTTTGCGGCGAAGAAACCGCGATGCTCGAAAGTCTCGAAGGCAAGCGCGGCATCGTGCGTGCCAAACCGCCGCTGCCGGCGCTTGCCGGCCTGTTCGGCAAGCCGACGGTGATCAACAACGTGCTGACCTTTGCCGCCGTGCCGCGGATCATGGAACGCGGCGTTGATTTTTACAAAAGTTATGGCGTGGGGCGCTCCGCCGGCACCTTGCCATTTCAACTCGCCGGCAACATCCAACAGGGCGGCCTGGTCGAGCTGGCCTTCGGCGTCACGTTGCGCGAACTGGTGTTCGGCTTTGGTGGCGGCACGGCGTCGGGGCGCCCGGTAAAAGCGGTACAGGTGGGAGGGCCGTTGGGCAGCTATTTGCCGGAGTCGCAATGGGACATTCCGCTCGACTACGAAGCGTATGCCGCCATCGGTGCCGGGCTCGGCCATGGCGGCCTGGTGGTGCACGACGATACGTCCGACCTGGCCGGGCTGGCACGTTACGCGATGGAGTTCTGCGCGCTCGAATCCTGTGGCAAATGCACGCCTTGCCGCATCGGTTCGACCCGTGGCGTGGAAGTGATCGACAAGATCGTTGCCAACTGCGATCGGCTGCCCCAGGTCGCCCTGCTGCGCGACTTGTGCGACACCATGGTGAACGGTAGCCTGTGCGCGATGGGCAGCATGACGCCCTTGCCGGTACTTTCTGCTTTGAATCATTTCCCCGAAGACTTCGGTTTGTCGCACGAAGATCATCAGGTGACGTAAGGAGAGCGCCATGTTCAAACTGACCGAAACCGATTACGGCACGCCGGCCCAAACTTCAGACGCGCAGGTCACGCTCAACATCGATGGCAACGATGTCACCGTGCCATCCGGCACCTCGCTCATGCGGGCCGCCGCTGACGCCGGCATCATGGTGCCCAAGCTGTGCGCCACCGACAGCCTGGAACCGTTCGGCTCCTGCCGCCTGTGCCTGGTCGAGATCGAGGGTCGCAAGGGTTACCCATCCTCATGCACCACACCTGCCGAGAGCGGCATGCGCGTGCTGACGCAGACACCGAAGTTGCAGCAGATTCGCAAGGGCGTGATGGAGTTGTACATCTCCGACCATCCGCTCGACTGCCTTACCTGCGCCGCCAACGGCGATTGTGAATTGCAGGACATGGCCGGTGTCACCGGTCTGCGCGAAGTGCGCTATGGCTTCGATGGCGCCAATCATCTGCAGGATGCCAAAGACGAATCCAATCCCTACTTCACCTTCGACCCCTCCAAGTGCATCGTCTGCAATCGCTGCGTGCGCGCCTGCGAGGAGACCCAGGGCACGTTCGCATTGACCATCAGCGGCCGCGGTTTCGAATCGCGCGTCTCGGCGGGGCAGGAACAGTCCTTCATGGAATCAGAGTGCGTGTCATGCGGCGCCTGCGTGCAGGCCTGCCCCACCGCGACCTTGCAGGACAAGACGGTGATCATGCTGGGCCAGCCCGAGCACAGCGTCGTCACCACCTGCGCCTATTGCGGCGTCGGTTGTGCGTTCAAGGCCGAGATGAAGGGCAACGAAGTAGTGCGCATGACGCCCTGGAAGGATGGCAAGGCCAACGAGGGCCACTCCTGCGTCAAGGGCCGCTTTGCCTGGGGCTACGCCACGCACAAGGATCGCATCACCACGCCGATGATCCGCGCGAAAATCACCGATCCGTGGCGCGAGGTGAGTTGGGATGAGGCGATCAATCATGCGGCCAGCGAATTTCGCCGCATCCAGGCCAGCCATGGTCGTGACTCCATCGGCGGCATCACCTCTTCACGCTGTACCAACGAGGAAACCTATCTCGTGCAGAAGCTGGTGCGTGCCGCCTTCGGCACCAACAATGTCGACACTTGCGCCCGCGTCTGCCACTCGCCCACCGGCTACGGCTTGAAGACCACGCTCGGCGAATCCGCCGGCACGCAGACCTTCAAGTCGGTGGAACACGCCGATGTCATCGTGGTGATGGGCGCCAATCCCACCGACGGCCATCCGGTGTTTGCCTCGCGCATGAAAAAACGTTTGCGTGAAGGTGCGCGGCTGATCGTGATCGACCCGCGCAAGATCGACATTGTCGACTCGCCCCACGTCAAGGCCAACTTCCATCTGCAACTGCGCCCCGGCACCAACGTCGCGCTCGTCAATGCGCTGGCACATGTGATCGTGACCGAGGGTTTGGCGAACGAAAAATTCGTTGCCGAGCGTTGCGAGGAAAAGGCTTTCAACGACTGGAAGGCATTCGTCTGTCGTCCCGAAAATTCGCCTGAAGCGATGTCAGCAGTCACCGGTGTGCCTGCCGACATCCTGCGCGGCGCCGCCCGACTCTATGCCACCGGCGGCAACGCGGCGATCTACTACGGCCTCGGCGTCACCGAACACAGCCAGGGTTCGACCGCAGTGATGGGCATCGCCAACCTGGCCATGCTCACCGGCAATATCGGCCGCGAAGGTGTCGGTGTCAATCCGCTGCGCGGCCAGAATAACGTGCAGGGCTCCTGCGATATGGGCTCGTTCCCGCATGAGCTGCCGGGCTATCGCCATGTGTCCGACGGCGTGACGCGCAGCCAATTCGAGCAGGCCTGGGGTGTCAGCATCAGCCCCGAGCCGGGCCTGCGCATCCCCAACATGTTCGACGCCGCGCTGGCCGGCAGTTTCAAGGGCCTCTACTGCGAAGGCGAAGACATCGTCCAGTCCGACCCCAATACCCAGCACGTCGCCGAAGCGCTGATGGCGATGGAATGCATCGTGGTACAGGACCTGTTCCTCAACGAGACGGCGAAGTACGCCCATGTCTTTCTGCCCGGGTCGTCGTTCCTTGAAAAAGATGGCACCTTTACCAACGCCGAGCGGCGCATCTCTCCCGTGCGCAAGGTGATGCCGCCCAAGGCCGGCAAGGCCGACTGGGAAGTAACGGCCGCGCTTTCCAACGCGCTGGGCTACCCCATGAACTATAAACACCCGTCGGAGATCATGGATGAAATCGCGATGCTTACGCCCACGTTCAATGGCGTCAGCTATGCCAAGCTCAACAAGCTGGGCAGCATTCAGTGGCCATGCAATGACGAGTCGCCCGAGGGTACGCCGACCATGCATGTTGATGAGTTCGTGCGCGGCAAGGGCAAGTTTGTCATCACCAAGTACGTTCCCTCCGACGAGAAGGTGACGCGCAAATTTCCGCTGTTGCTTACCACCGGGCGCATCCTGTCGCAGTACAACGTCGGCGCGCAAACGCGCCGTACCGACAACGTCATGTGGCACACCGAAGATCGGCTGGAGGTTCATCCACACGACGCCGAAGATCGAGGTATCAACGACGGCGACTGGGTCGGCATTCAGAGCCGTGCCGGCGAGACCGTCTTGCGCGCGACGCTCACCGAACGCGTGCAACCCGGTGTGGTCTACACCACCTTCCACTTTCCCGAGTCCGGTGCCAATGTGATCACCACGGACAACTCCGATTGGGCTACCAACTGCCCGGAATACAAGGTCACCGCGGTGCAGGTCATGCCGGTGGCGCAACCTTCGGAATGGCAGCGCGAGTACCAACGTTTCAATCAGGTCCAGGAAGACCTGTTGAATCGTCGTGAGCCGGTAGTTGCTGCACAGGCGGAAAAATGAAACCGGAGCAACTTCCTGCGCAACACGTGCAGGGCTGTAATGAGGTCGCGACCAGCGGGTTACGCGCCGGAAAGCAATTTTCGGGAGTCGACCAGGTTGCCGAAGAAATGCCGGTGGCGATGGAATTCAACGATATTTCGCACGCGGTGATGCTGGCGACGCCGTGCGATCTGGAGGACTTCGCCCTGGGTTTTGCGCTTTCGGAAGGCATCGTCGCCACGGCCGCAGATCTTTACAGTGTCGAAGTCGTCGAGTCGGAAGAGGGGATCACCTTGCGGCAGGAAATCTCCGGCGCCAGCTTCGCCAGGCTGAAGCAGTATCGGCGTAATCTTGCCGGCCGCACCGGCTGTGGGCTGTGTGGCACCGAGAGTCTTGCGCAGGCAGTGCGCCCGGTGGAACGCGTGGGCCACGATTTTCACATCGATACCGCCGCAATCGGGCGGGGACTCGAAGCCATCCGCACCGCACAGATATTGCATCAGGCTACCGGTGCGGTGCATGCCGCTGCGTGGTGTGATGCCACAGGTGAGATACGAATGCTGCGCGAGGATGTCGGTCGCCACAATGCGCTCGACAAACTCGTCGGTGCGTTGGCACTGGCCGGCATGCCTACGGATTCAGGATTCGCCTTGGTGACCAGCCGCGCCAGCTACGAGATGGTGCAAAAGGCCGCTGCGGCCGGCATGGCAATTCTGGTTGCGATTTCCGCGCCCACGACATTGGCCATCAACACCGCGCTTGCGGCAAATATTGCCTTGGTCGGTTTTGCGCGCGAGCGTGACATCGTCGTCTATGCCCATCCCGAGCGGGTGCGTTTCAGTACATAAAGGCATCAGCAGAATGAATCAACAGCACCTGGTGCGCATGGCCAACAACATCGGCGACTTCTTCGAGGCCATGCCAGACCGTCAGGAAGCATTGGATGGAATTGCGGGCCACATCAAGCGCTACTGGGAACCACGCATGCGCAAGGAGATGTTGGCATACATCAATGCGGGGGGCGAAGGGTTGAGCGACATCGTGCGCGAGGCAATTGGCGGCGGGCGCATCGCCTGATTCTGGAGTATTTACGCCGGTTCGCAGTGTTCGATCACAAGCTGCACACTTTGCATGCCACGAAAGTCGTTGATGCTTAATCGGTAGACGGCGGTGATGCGGTCCGGTACGGCGTCGGAGGCGTTGAACCAGATGGCCTCGAAGCGGCTGCCGGCCTTGCGCAGCGAAAGCTTCAAATGCTTTTCGCCGAGCAGGCGCTGGCTTTCCACTTCGAACTGGTCGGCGAACAGTGGTTGTGGAAAGCCTTGTCCCCACACCTCTTGCTGGATCAGACGCGCGGTATCGAGATTGCAGTAACCGTGTTCAAGCGATCCATCGGTTTCCAGCGTGCGTGTCAGTTCGGCCGGCGACAGCAGTTGTCGTGCCACTTCCTCGAACGATTGCTCGAACAATCCGATATCGACTTCGCGCAAGGTCAGGCCCGCCGCCGCGGCGTGGCCGCCAAAGCGCAGCAGCAGGTGAGGATGGCGCTTGGCAACAAGGTCCAGCGCATCGCGCAAATGCAGGCCTGAAATCGAACGACCCGAGCCCTTGAGTTCGCCATTGTTGCTCCTGGCGAAGGCGAAGGTGGGGCGATGCAATTTCTCCTTCACGCGCCCGGCGAGAATGCCGATCACGCCCTGATGCCAGCCCGGGTCGAACAGCGTCAGGCTGGCACGGTCGTCGGCCGACACGCTGGCCAGCAAGGTTTCCGCCGTGTCGCGCATGTCGGCTTCGATGCTGCGCCGCTGCTTGTTCAGCGCATCCAGTTCCTGCGCGATGTTGAGGGCGCGGTTGGCATCGTCGGTGATCAGGCATTCGATGCCCAGCCCCATGTCGGCCAAGCGTCCGGCGGCATTGAGGCGCGGACCCAACGCAAAGCCGAGGTCGAACGATGCCGCCGCGCGCGGATCGCGCCCGGCCATGCGGAACAGCGCCAGCAGGCCGGGCTGCATGCGGCCCTCGCGGATGCGCGCCAGCCCCTGCGCAACGAGGATGCGGTTGTTGTGGTCGAGTGCCGCAACGTCGGCAACGGTGCCCAGTGCAACGAGGTCGAGCAGCTTGGCGAGATTCGGTTCCGCCTTGTTCGCGAACGCGCCGCGCTTGCGCAATTCGGCACGGATGGCGAGCAGGACGTAGAACATCACGCCGACGCCGGCCATGGCCTTGCTCGGAAAGGTGCAACCGGGCTGGTTGGGATTGACGATCACGTCGGCGTCGGGCAGTTCGCTGCCGGGCAGGTGGTGATCGGTGATCAGCGTGGCGATGCCGAGCCGCTTTGCCTCTGCCACGCCGTCGACACTGGCAATGCCATTGTCGACGGTGATGATGATGTCGGGTGCCATCGCCGCGGCGAGTTGCACTACTTCCGGCGACAGGCCGTAGCCGGTCTCGAAGCGATTCGGCACCAGGTAATCGACGGTCGCGCCGAACTCGCGCAGGCCGCGTATGCCGACGGCGCAAGCGGTGGCGCCGTCGCAATCGTAATCGGCGACGATCAGCAAACGGCGGTTGGCGGCAATCGCATCGGCCAGCAGTGTCGCGGCCTCGGCAATTCCCTTCATCTGTTCGGGTGGCAGCAGGCCTGCGATGCGTGTATCGACATCCTCGCGTCGCGCAATGCCGCGCGCCGCGAACAACCGTGCCAGCAACGGCGGGATGCCGGCCTGCTCCAACGCCCATACGGTGCGCTCCGGCGAACGGCGGTTGACGATGCGGGTCATAGGGCTAACGTATCGAGCGCCGCGGATCGGCGCCAAAACTTCCACAAGTCATGGCGTTGCAGCGTCAGTGTCAGCGAGTCCTCATCGCCAAAGGCAATCAAGTCAATCTGCTTCAACTGTCCTGATTTCATGGCGGCAAGGGCGGGGGCGATCCAGTTTTGTTCGAGTTCAGTCAACGCATCGCGCCAGCTTAGTGCATCGTGCATGCGTGTTGGTGCTAGCAATCCGTCGAAGTGCACGGTGGTGCGGCCGGCAGCGTGTTTCCACGCAGCGGGAAGAGCGGACGTTTCAAGTTGCGCGCACAGCGCCAATCCGCGAATGATCGTGTCGTTGCTCAACAGCCGATCAAAAGGTGGCATTGCAGCGGCAGGGTGTCGGCCTGCGCCCCATAACGCAAGGCTGTTGATCACCGGCTTGCCGAGCGCTTCACGGGCGAGATTGAGCGGATGGGTATGCATCAGCATTTGCGCTTCGTTCAAGGCGCGCCGCCATGGCCG
Organism: Sterolibacteriaceae bacterium; assembly: GCA_025360425.1. Taxonomy (GTDB): domain Bacteria; phylum Pseudomonadota; class Gammaproteobacteria; order Burkholderiales; family Rhodocyclaceae; genus JANYCD01. The sequence continues at coordinate 20,773 of JANYCD010000079.1, read as the reverse complement.
GCCGGCATCACCCGGCGGCAATAACCCATCGGCGGGGCGGCCAAGCATGTCGCGCAAATCATCGATCACGGTTGGCGGTGCCACCTTCAACGCGAGGTGCCATGCCAGCGGAGTATCGCAATGTAATTCGCCGAACTCGGCGAAGAGCGGTGCCAGCGATGCTTGGAGGGCGCTGGCTTCGGCATCGTCGAATTCGAGTTGGTCCGGGTCGCTCAGCGACGCGCCCTGACGGTCCAGGTTCAGGTGCACCGGGTCGGCACAAAGCCAGATGCGTTCTCCTGGATCGGTACCGAGGGCAAGCAAGCGCAGGGCTGCAGCAGGCAGTTTTATATCGTGCAGTGCAAAGCTGTCACGCCACCATTCGCCCAGCGTGCGCTGCGATGTATGCGTGCGTGTACCAAAGCCGAGGAGGGTTTCCATCGCCGGCAGGCTGAGATCGAAAACGGTGTCGTGCAAGGCCTGCCGCGGCCAGAGCAGGCCGGGAATGACGAGGGTGAGGCGCATTGGGCCATGTTAACATGCAGTCACTCATGACTTATGAACTCTTCATCGGCCTGCGCTACACGCGCGCAAAGAAACGCGGCGCCGGCCGCAACCGCTTTATCTCCTTCATCTCGCTAATCTCGATGCTCGGCATTGCGCTCGGCGTGGCGGCGCTGATTGTGGTGCTGTCGGTGATGAATGGTTTCCAGAAGGAATTGCGCACGCGGATACTCGGCGTTGCGTCGCATATCCAGGTGTCCGGCCCGAACGATGAACTGGTGAACTGGGCTGGCACGATGCAAGCGGTGGCGCAGCATCCCAAGGTGCTCGCGGCGGCGCCCTACATCGAAGAGCAGAGCATGCTGTCCTTCGACCAGCAGGTGCGCGGCGTGATCGTGCGCGGCGTATTGCCCGAAGCCGAAGAGAAGGTGGCCGACTTCGCCCAGCACATGAAGGCAGGGCAGTTGTCCGCCCTGCGTGACGGCGAGTTCGGCATCGTGCTTGGCCGCGATCTTGCCCATGCCTTGCAGGTGGCGATGGGCGACAAGGTCACACTGATCGCGGCGCAGGGCCTGGTCACGCCGGCCGCCGTGCTGCCGCGACTCAAGCAGTTCCGCGTGGTCGGCATCTTTGAGGTTGGCATGTTCGAATACGACTCCGGCCTCGCGCTGATCAACTTGCATGACGCGCAAAAACTCTACCGCATGGAGGATCGCGTCTCCGGCGTGCGCCTCAAACTCGCCGATCTGTTTGAAGCGCCGCGTGTCGCGCGCGAACTGTTGCGTTTTCTCGACGACGATGCCTACGTCACCGACTGGACGCGCGCCCACGCCAATTTCTTTCGCGCTGTTGCCATCGAAAAGAACATGATGTTCCTGATCCTGATGCTGATCGTCGCCGTCGCCGCCTTCAACATCGTGTCGACTTTGGTGATGGCGGTCACCGACAAGCAGGCCGATATTGCCATCCTGCGTACGCTGGGGGCGAGTCCCGGCAGCATCATGGTCATTTTCATCGTGCAGGGCATCGTCATCGGGTTGGCCGGCATGCTGCTCGGTGTGGCCGGTGGCATCGGGCTGGCGTTGAATGTCGACGTCGTGGTGCCGGCGCTGGAACACCTGCTTGGCATCCAGTTCCTCGCCAAGGATGTGTATTACATCACCGAGCTGCCCTCGGACCTGCACTGGAGCGATGTCAGCGTGATCGCCACGGTATCTTCCGTGCTCACCCTGCTGGCGACGCTGTATCCGAGCTGGCGCGCGTCGCGCATCAATCCGGCGGAGGCGCTGCGTTATGAGTGATCCGGTGATTTTCTGTTCCGGTCTTGCCAAGTCTTTCTGGCAGGGCGACGTGGAGGTGCCAGTGCTGACTGGCGTGGACTTCGCCTTGCAGCGCGGCGAGTCGGTCGCCATCGTCGGCAGCAGCGGATCGGGCAAGAGCACGCTATTACACCTGCTGGGCGGGTTGGATCAGTCCAGCGCCGGCAAGGTCAGCGTGCTGGGGCGCGATCTCACCGGCATCAGCGAAGCCGAGCGCGGCAAGCTGCGTAACGAAGGTTTGGGTTTCGTTTACCAGTTCCATCATCTGCTGCCCGAATTTTCGGCGCTGGAGAATGTCGCCATTCCACTATTGATCCGACGCATGCCGAAGGCAGAAGCAGAAGCCAAAGCCGCCGCAATCCTCAATGAAGTCGGGTTGGCGCATCGCCTCACCCATCGCCCCGGCGAACTCTCCGGCGGCGAACGCCAGCGTGCCGCCATTGCGCGTGCACTGGTCACGCAACCGGCCTGTTTGTTGGCCGACGAACCGACCGGCAACCTCGACCGCCAAACCGCACACGCCGTATTCAAGCTGATGCTTGACCTCAACGCACGGCACGGCGCCGGACTGGTGATCGTCACCCACGATCCCGAGCTGGCGGCGCAGGCCGACCGCGTGCTGCATTTGCGCGACGGGCATCTTTCCACCGACTGACTGATCGCCCACCGAACTTCCTGACTTCACTTCGCATGTCATGTTCAAGTCACATCGCCGCCGGATAGTTGTCCACATCTTCTTATTGCCAATTACCTTCGCCATGCACACTCGTTTTCGCAACGTACTTTTCGCATTTGCATTCGCTACGCTTGCTGCACCGGCCTGCGCGCTCAATATCCTGCTGGTCAATGATGACGGCCTGACCGGCAACATTGAGGCGCAGTACGAAGCATTGGTGGCCGCCGGCCATGACGTGGTGGTCAGCGTTCCCTGCCAGAACCAGAGTGGCAAAGGTGGGGCGATCAACTTTCTCGAACCACTCTGGGCGTTGACCGGAGCGTGTCGTGGCGGCGCTGCGGAAGTCGGTGCACCTGGCGCGGGCAAGGTGACCGGCAAGGCGAATTACTGGTACGTCGACGGCACGCCGGTCATGGCCACGGCCTACGGCCTCGACATCGTTGCTCGCAAGCGCTGGGGCATGCCGCCGGATCTGGTCGTCTCCGGTCCCAACGAAGGTCAGAATCTCGGGCCGCTGGTCAACATGTCGGGCACCGTCAGCAATGCGCAGTACGCCGCCTCGCTGGGCTTGAGCGCTATCGCCATCAGCGCCGACACCAACATGAATGACAACCCCGCGCTCGAAGCTGAGGCGGCGAAGTTGACCGTCAAACTTATCGACACACTAAAACGTAAATCCACAGGCGGCAGGTTGTTGCCGAATGGCGTGGCGCTCAACGTCAACTATCCGAAATTCACCGAGGGCCAGAGTGGGGGATTGAAGTGGTCATTGTCGCGCCACGGCACCTACTCGAAAATCGGCTTGAAGTTCGTCGAGGACATGTCGCAGGCCGGCGCCGGCAAGGTGACCTTGCCCGGTCTGGTATTCACGCGCAACACGGAACCGCCAGCGAAGCAGCAAGCTGGCGATGAAGCCGCCGTCATTGCCGCAGGAAAAATTTCCGTCACTGCGATGCAGGTTGGTTTCGATGCCAACGTGAAGACGCAACGCTGGCTGGGTCACGAGCTGGGCGGCCTGCTCGAACAAGGCGCGCGATGATTGGCTGCTAGAATGCAAGCCGGATACCGTGTAGGCAGTCGGGAACACAAGGAGCGACACGCATGGAACATGTGATTCAATTGCATATAGAGAAACTGCCGGAAGGTTTGTATCTGGCTACCAGCGATGACGTGCAAGGGCTGATTGCACAGGGCCGCACGATTCAGGAAACATTGGAAATCGCGCGCGACGTTGCGAAGAAACTGATTGAGTCACAAACCGACGTGGTCAATGCTGCTCTGCCCGTAGCGCGCGAGATCTTCGACTACCCGCTGATCGTGGCGGATTGATGGGGCGCTTGGCGGGATTCCGTTACCGGGAGATCGTCAAGCGGCTGAAGGAGTTGGGCTTCGAGTTTCATCGCCAGGCGGCAGCCAGTCACGAGATCTGGTTCAATCCAAATAGTCGTCGTTACACCACCATTCCCAATCATCCGGGTGATATGCCCGAAGGAACATTGCGCGCCATCCTCAAACAGGCGGACATCGAACCGGAAGCATTCTTGAGGAAAAACTAAGCGGCCCCGTTTCTTTCCGACGAACCTGCGCGTCTGTTCCCTCAGCTTCCCACCCCGATCAAGGTCAGTACCAGCGGCGTGGTCAGCGCTGCCAGTGCCGTAGAGATCACCAAGCTGGCCGCCACCGGGCCTTCCATGGTCTTGAACTGGCGCGACATCAGATACACATTCACGCCCACCGCCAGCGAGGACAGCAGCACCACGACCTGCGTCTCCAGCACCGGCAATCCCAGCATGCGTGCGATGAGCCACACCGTCAGCGGCTGCACGATCAATTTCAACGCGCAGATCGCAATGCTCTGCTGCCAGCCGGCGCGGATGCCGTATTCCGCCAGGCCCATGCCCAGCGCGATCAGCGACATTGGCGCGGCGGCCTGCCCCGTCATCGCCAGCGGCGCTTCGATCAGCCCCGGCAGCTTGAATCCGGAAAGGCCGAACAGCGAACCGGCCACGATGGAAGCGACAATAGGATTGGTGATCACGCCCCTGGCCGTCTTGGCGAACCCCGCCACCGAAAATTCGCCGTGCCGCGCCCATTCCACCGACACGGTGACCAGGGTCCACAAGGTCAGCGCGTTGAACACCAGCACCAGCGCCACTGAGGGCAGGGCGGCATCGCCGAGGATCGTCTTGGCCAGCGGCAAGCCGAGCAACACGTTGTTGGAAAAAACGCCGCCCAGCGCGAACACCGATTGCGCCACGCCGTCGAGCCGGAACAGCACATGGCCGACCAAGCGGCCGATCACGAACACCACCAGGCAGCCGCCGAAAAAAGCCACCAGCAACCGTGTATCCACCGGCGGCAGGCGCGACAAGTCGCTCATCAAGTGAAACAGCATCGCCGGCAGCGCCACGGAAAACACGAAGCGCGTCAACGCGTCGGCAACGCTCTTCGGCCACTTGCCCCAGCGCATCAGTGAATAGCCGATGGCGACCAGCACGAACAGGGGCGAAGCGAGCGAAAGGTGATGGAGAAAGGGTGCCATGGAAGTCGTTGATGGAGCGCGTGGGGCGCCTTGGGGGAGCGTCGGTCGGCGTGGTTTTGGAAATTCGGCAGAGACTATACTGGCAATTCGTGCGAACCTGCGCAGTCGGATTCATTGGTGAGGAGATATTGACATGGCAAAGACCGTCCACCTTGCAGTAGAACTCGCGGCATCCCCGGAGGATGTCTTCGATGCCTATCTGAACCCGAAACTGCATGCAAAAATCACCGGCCATGCGGTCGTCATCGCGCCACGGGCCGGGGCGAAGTTTGAAGCCTTTGGCGGAACATTGCAGGGCAAGATACTGCAGGTCGTGCCCAAGCAACTGGTCGTGCAATCCTGGCGCTCATCCATGTGGAAGGCCGCGGACCTTGACTCGACGCTGGTGCTCAATTTCATGAAGCAGGGTCGTCGCGGCACGCTTCTGGAACTCACCCACGTCAACGTTCCCGACCATGACTTTGCCGGCGTCAGCCACGGCTGGGAATTCTATTACTGGGGACCCTGGAAAAAATATCTGCAAAGCCGCAGGTAATCCATCCACAGGCCGGCGAAAACAACATATGGTTCAAGACAGCACCTCGCGGCCCATTGTCATCGCTCATCGTGGCGCCAGCGGCTATCTGCCGGAACACACGCTGGCCGGTTATTTCCTTGCCATCCAGCAAGGCGCTGATTACATCGAGCCGGACCTGGTGATGACTCGCGACGGCGTGCTGGTGGCGCGCCACGAGAATGCCATCGCCATCCTCAACGACGATGGCAGAATCAAGGAGGCGACCACCGACGTCGCCGACCGTGCTGAATTCGCCGCGCGAAAAACAACCAGGAGCATCGACGGCGCCACCATCACCAGCTGGTTCACCGAAGACTTCACCCTCGCCGAACTCAAGACCCTGCGCTGCCGCGAACGCCTGCCGGCACTGCGCGCCGCCAACGCCCGCTTCGACGGGCAATTCGAAATCCCGACCTTCGGCGAAATCCTCAACATGGTCGCCGCTGCCAATGTCGCACGCGCCAGGGACGCCAGCGCACAAGGCCGCCCCGCACCGAACCCCATCGGCATTTATCCGGAGACCAAACACTCCAGCTACTTCCGTGGCATCGGCCTGCCCATGGAAGATGCTCTGGTCGCCGCGCTGCATCAGCATGGCTACAGCGGCAGGGATGCGCCGATATTCATCCAGTCCTTCGAAGTGGCCAACCTCAAGGCGCTGCGCGAGCAGACCCAACTCCCGCTGATCCAGTTGATGGATGCAATTGGCGCGCCGTGGGATTTCACGGCCGGGCACGATCCGCGCAGCTACGCCGACATGACGACGCCCGCCGGCCTTGCCGAAATCGCCACCTACGCCGACGGTATCGGCGTCAACAAGTCCATGATGATTCCGCGCAATGCAGACGGCAGCCTGGGTGCTCCTACCACCCTCATCAAGGATGCTCGCCAGGCCGGGTTGAAAGTGCACGGCTGGACCTTTCGCGCCGAGAACCATTTTCTGCCAACGGATTTCAGGAACGGCCCCGATCCGGCCATGCACGGAAAGTTGAAAGAGGAGATAAGCGCCTTCCTTGCGCATGGCATGGACGGACTTTTCGCCGATCAGTCCGATATTGGTGTTGCCGCCAGAAATGCTGTTGTCAATGCCAGCTAAATGCAGGATTGGTGCTTGTTGTCTGGTTCGATAGACAATCCGCTGCCAGTTGCGTAAGGTATGGCGCTAATAACGGCCTGCTTTGACGGCCGGAACTTATAAGCATCGTGGGAGAGGTGCGCCGGTTTTGTGGTGCTTTTAGGATGTACTAAATTTTAGTTGGGCGTCACTTGAGAGGGAGCGAATGAAATACCTACTGGCCTTGTTCATGTGTCTCTTTAGCGCACTTTCGCTGGCCGAAAGGTGCACGGTGCATGAGCTAGTGAGGCTCGAAGACATTACACGTTGCGCCAAACACGGCGACAGAAATGCACAGTCTCTTCTCGGAGAACTCTACTTTCAGGGAAAAGAGGTTCCGAAGAACTACAAGACGGCGTTCGAGTGGATGTCCAAGGCAGCGAGTCAGGGGGATAAAAGTGCTCAAAATTCGCTGGGGTTCGATTACTACAACGGTTGGGGCACAAAGAAAGATCATGTACTGGCATATATGTGGTGGAGTCTCTCGATCGTAAACAACGAGGAGCCAATAACTAGAAGGAATCTCGATGACCTAGAAGAGAAATTGTCTCCTGCAGATTTGGAAAGGGCGCAAAAAATGGCCAGTGAGTGGTTGGCTAGCCACCAACAACTCCAGTCTCAAGGTGAAACAAGAAGCCAGCAAAAATAAGTGGGGCCATTGCCTAAAAAGACGCCCGGCTAAAAGGGTCAGAGTAATTTGATAATTTAAATCGCGCTACCCCTTTAGCGTCGCTTCAATTTCCGAAAAATTCAACGGAGAACCCGATGACCAATCCAGAAAAAATCAAAGTGGGTGAACTTGAAATCAAGTATCTGATCGATGGCGCAGCAAAGGGAGGGATGGGTGTTTTCGAATTGACGATTCCACCTGGGGCAAAGGTTCCTCCACCGCATAGTCATACAAACAACGAAGAATGCATCTACGTTCTCGAAGGTACACTTTCCTATTCAGTGGATGACGTCTCACGCCACCTGCGTCCGGGGGAATGGATGTTCTCCCCGAAAGGCTCGGTCCACCAATTCAGCAACGCACACGAAGAGGTTGCGCGTGCTCTTGTTGTTCTCACGCCCGACATCGGTGCTCAGTATTTCCGGGATGTTGGACAGGTCGTCAATGCGGGTGGACCTCCCGATCAAGAGAAGATGTTGAGGGTAATGTCGGCCTATGGTCTGGTTCCGGCGGCACCGCGTGCCTGACCCATCGTTCGAAGCGATCCGTGCGAAAAGACGCACAGACTCATCAACTCAACGTTGTGCAGCGCCCGGGAGGTAAGGCTCTTGACATATCATTAATGGTATATACATAATACGATATGTGGCAGATAGAAGAGCACCGTCGCGTCGACAAACAGCTTTCAGGTTCTGTACCCACTGAGATTTTGAAGCGTTATGAGAAATGGAAGGACATTGCCAGAATATCGGGGCCGCCAGGATTGCGGGCCATCAAGGGGTTTCACGACGAAGCCCTGTCCGGTGAGTGGAAGGGCCATCGTTCTTCCCGTCTCGGGCTCCAGTGGCGGGTGATTTATCAGGTTGTCGCCAACGTGTTGTTGATCCAGGTTGTTCAAGTGTCCGCCCACGATTACAGGAGGCCCTGAAATGAAAGCGTTCCGTCCGGCAAAGAAACGAGTTGAGGTCTCGGTGGGAGAGTCCGTCCGTATTCTGCGCGAGCTCCAGGAATTGAGCCAAAGCCAGCTTTCCGAACTCACGGGCATCCCTCAAGCGACCATTTCGGCCATCGAAAACGGCAGGATAAATTTGGGTGTCGAGCGCGCAAAGACTTTTGCCCGTGCGCTCAAGTGCCATCCGGCCGTGCTCGTGTTTCCCGGCTGGGAGGTTCCGCTTGAGCGTGCTGCATAACCCTGCGGTTCACACCGACTCCGCGCCTGTGGCCGGATATTTCCGCGTTTATGCGGTCTACATCACCTTGGGTGCAGAGCGAGTCCATGACCATTGACGGATTGGTCATGGCAGTTCGCATCGCGTGTGGTGACCTATCGTTCTTGCCGTTCCGGCCCGTCGTCCTATCAAGCCGATCTACGTGAAGAAGTTTCTGGAACTCGTTGAAGGAGCATGAACCATGGGAAAACGAATTGATTATCCGTTTGAGATTCGTCCGCTTTCGGCAGAGGAAGGTGGTGGTTTTCTGATCTCCTACCCTGATTTCTCGGACTGCCTCTCTGATGGAGAGACCGTCGAAGAAGCGCTCACCAACGGCAAGGACGCATTGAAGTCCACGATCGCCGCACTCAAGGCCAGGGAGCTGCAAATTCCTGCGCCGAATAGTGGTGGCGTCGCATCTGGAAAGTTCGTCGCGCGTGTTCCAAAAACGGTCCACGCGCGGTTGGCTACGCGCGCAAAGGCGGAGGGTGTGTCACTGAATACACTTGTGCTGACATTCATCGCGGAAGGTCTTGGACGCAAAGAACGGCGCGCATAGTCGCGAATCGGGCGAACCTATCAATCAACCGGACCTGCGTAGTCGTAGTCCGGCCATTTCCACGTTGGGACTCCCCAAGCGCGGATTGACAATACGTACGCTAATACGTACCATAATGTTTTTGGGAGCACCCGATGACAACACTTACTGCGAGCGAAGCACGCGCCAACCTGTATCGCCTCATCGACCAGGCTGCCGAGTCGCATCAGCCTATCCACATCGCCGGCAAACGAACGAGCGCTGTTCTTCTCTCCACCGAGGATTGGCAGGCAATCCAGGAAACGCTCTTTCTGCTCTCGATTCCAGGCATGCGCGAATCCATCAAGAAGGGCATGGCCGAGCCTCTTGGCAAAAGTGCCAAGGAACTTAATTGGTGACCTGGCAAGTCGTCTTTGCGAAGCATGCCGGGAAAGATGCGAAGAAGCTGGCCGCAGCCGGCCTGAAGGCCAAAGCACAAGAACTGTTGGCTATTCTCGCCGCCGATCCGTTTCGGAATCCACCTGCATACGAAAAGCTCGTGGGTGATTTGGCCGGTAGCTATTCAAGACGCATCAATATTCAACATCGCCTGGTCTATGAAGTCTTCACCAAAGAACGCATGGTTCGTGTGCTGCGCATGTGGACGCACTACGAGTGAAAGCGGCTCAGCGCATCATTTCACATGGACCTGCGCGAAAAGCCGCTCCCTTAACTTCACGTCATGCCTCCTGAGATGAGGTTCTCCATCATCATGAAAGTCTTGGTTCTGACCACCGCAATCCTCCTCATAGGCTTCGCCGTCGCGATCGCTTTTGGCGGACCGAAGCCCCCGCCGCCGATGGCAAGCATCAACAACCCGTTCAAGTCCGTCGACTTTTCCGACATGCCCCCACTGCAGCGCTTCACCGCCGCAGATGGCGCCGCGCTTGCCTACCGCTTCTACGGCCCGAACGGAGCGGCCGCCAGGGGCAGCGTTGTTCTTGTTCATGGTTCCTCGGCGAGCAGCAACAGCATGCACGTTCTTGCCAAGGCATTCGCCAAAGCCGGATATGCCGCGTATGCGCTGGATATCCGCGGGCACGGGGCCTCGGGGCCCAAGGGAACAATCAACTACATCGGGCAGCTTGAAGACGATCTCGAATCTTTTACCCACGCAGTTGCACTGCCGAAGCCGGCCACCCTCGCCGGATTTTCTTCGGGCGGCGGGTTTGTTCTTCGTTTCGCCGGCAGTGCGCGGCAAGACCTGTTTCAAAGCTACCTGTTGCTGTCGCCGTTTCTGGGCCCGGATGCTCCAAGCGCCCGTCCGGGGAGTGGAGGGTGGGTCAACGTCGGCATTCCCCGCATCATCGCCATCTCCATTCTTAACCTTGCCGGCATTCGCGCCTTCAACGACATGCCTGTCGTCAGCTTTGCGCTGACCGAGAAGGCGAAGGCGTTTTTGACCCCCGAATATTCGTTCACACTGGCGGCAAACTTTCAACCGCGGCGGGACTACGAAGCCAATATCAAGGCCGTTCACCAGCCGTGTGCAGTCGTGGCGGGTACCAGTGACGAAGCGTTCCAGACAGACAAGCTGGAGGGCATCTTCCGCAAGCAGGGCAAGGACTGGTCCGTCGCGCTGTTGCCGGGAATAGGCCATATTTCCCTTACACTCGACCTTGGCGCTGTCAACGCGGCGGTGGGGGCCGTCGAGAAAATGCAGGCGAATGGGGCCAGCCGTTAGCTCCGGCAGATCGCTTCAACAGTCGATCAACTCAAATGTCAGGTCTCTCTCATGATTAACTCAAAACTTGTCGCTGTCATTCCGTTGCTTCTCGCAGCCTGCGCATCACCGCCGCCACCGCTGTTTACCGAACATGCGAATCCGTGGGTGGGCCAGCCGCTGACGCAGCGCATCGCCTTCGATCAACGACCGGAAAGTTATGCCAGCCGCAGCGGATGGAAAGACACGCGCTACTTTCTTGAAAATGGCAATTCGATCTACGAGTCCCCGGAAAATGAAGGTTGTATCGTGCATTGGGAGGTCGATCCCAAGGGCATGATCGTGGGTTATCGCAGCGAAGGCGGCAAGTGCAATTAGCGTCAGACTCCTGGCCCGGTTTCCAGCGTGGCAGCGCTCGCATTGCTAACATTTAAATACCGGAGAGCATGCCAATGGATCCCAAATTCGTCGAACACTTTGCCACCGACTGGATCGCCGCGTGGAACGCACATGATCTCGAAAAGGTGTTGTCGCACTACACGGAGGACTTTGAAATGTCGTCTCCGGTGATCATCCAGATTGCCGGCGAATCTTCCGGCACGCTGCGTGGCAAGCCTGCGGTACGCGCCTATTGGAGCAAGGCGCTGCAGTTGATTCCAGACCTGAAGTTTGAACTGCTGTCGACTCTTGTTGGCGTGGGCAGCATCACTCTCCATTACAGAGGTGCCGGAGGTCGACTGGCTGCCGAGGTGTTTCATTTCGGCCCCGACGGAAAAGTCACCAAGGCGTTCGCCCATTACGCCCCATGAATACCGGAATCCGCGAGTGATTGTCGGTAAATGAAAAAACTGCTGTCGATAATCGTCATTGCCATTGCGGGGTACGTCGCATACGTACAGCAACATCCGCGACTTTTGGAAATGAGCGCAGCAGATTCTGGCTTCCGGGCTTCGGAAGTGGCTACCGCAGATACGTCTCCTCGGCCTTCAGCAGTGCCCGCAGCGGATTCCACACAAAGTGGCTCAGCACTGGACAGTGCTTTTGCGAATCATCTCAGCAATATTCGGGTTCAAGGCCAGGGACAGGTGACCAAGCTTCTCCCGGACGACAACGATGGCAGTCGTCACCAACGTTTCATCGTCCGTCTCAGTTCGGGCCAAAAGATTTTGATCGCTCACAACATCGATCTCGCGCCACGGGTCTCATCGCTCAGCGCGGGTGACGCCGTCGAGTTCAAGGGAGAGTATGCGTGGAACGCACGAGGAGGTGTGGTGCATTGGACCCACCGTGATCCAGCCGGTCACCATGTAGCGGGTTGGTTACGGCACAATGGAAAAACAGTTCAGTAGTCAAAGAGATCTGGTTCGAATTATTTTACCGAGAAATGGAACTTGCTTCCTTTGATTTGGTAGTCTGCTTCCGCAGTCTTTCGGATTAAAACCAAAAAATAGAGGGGAAGAACGATGACAACAGATCTTTGGATGCTGGTGGCAACTGCGGTGTTTTCCATTTTGTGGGTACTGTTTTACGCCAACGCGCGAGCCATCCAGCCGGGCGGGCTGAGCTTTGGGATCGGCAATCGCGACAAGGCCATTGAAGTGCCAGCTTGGGTTTCGCGCGCCGTCCGGGCGCACCAGAATCTGATCGAAAATATTGCGCCGTTTGCGATTTTGGTTTTGGTGGCTCATGTCGCCGGCAAGGCCAACGAGTTGACGGCGCTGGGCGCAACCATTTTCTTTTATGCCCGGATCGCCCATGCGGTGAGCTACACCATGGGTATTCTCTATCTGCGCACCATCGTATTTTTCGCCGGTGTGGTTGGCGAAGTGATGATTCTGTTGCAACTTTGTAAATGATCCAGCGGGCTTCGATCCATGTCCGGGGATCGAAGCCCGGTTCTTCAAGTAGCCTATGACATTAGGAATACGTTAGAACAAAGGCGGGGCAGGCTGGGCGGGCGATAGCGGCCGGTTGCGGGACGTACCGACCAGTTGTCGCGCGCATCGAAGGCTGGTAGGCTATGGGCAGGCGCAGTTGCACGACTTGGCCACCACAAACCCAAGAACGAGGAGACCCCGATGACCGATTTTCCCTCTGGCTACCCGGCGACTGCCAGCGAGGCATTTGCCCTTTTAGGAACCCGCGCCCGGCTTTCCGCGGAGGACATGAAGGTGATGGCGTTGATCGAGCAAACTGCCGAAGGTTTTTATATGGCCTTGGCCCGCGCGACAGACAATTCTGAAGTGGCAGGTCTGTTGCAGCGTAACGGCAATGAAGAGCGCGGTCATGCGCACCGCCTGGTCAAGGCGCTGGGTCTGCTGGGTGCGCCGTTTGCGTTACCGCAGATTGAGCTGAACCCTTACCACTCGGATCTGCACTTCGACGCGCTCGACGGCGACTTTCTGGCCAACCTTGAGCAGAGTGAACTCGGCGGCGACAAGAACTATCAAACATGGGCCGACAACGAACCCCATGCCGAGGTGGCAAGACTGCTTCGCCAGAACGGCAAAGAGGAATCGCGTCATAGCGAGCGTGTCGCAAAGGCAAGGGCGTTGCTGAGCGCAGCGAGCCACTAAGCAGCGGATCTGCCTGGCGCATCTGCGATGCGTAAAGGCAGTTGTTTATGTGGTGCGGTGAACTACGAGATCCATTCAGAATTGGGTCCGATCACGTATGATTCCGGCGGGAGTCCGACGCACGGGGGTGATGTTCGATGAACACCGAGAAAATCAAGGTACGCATTACCGAAAGCGGCAAGACGATGGATGTCGTCGTTCTCGAAAAACGCGCCGACCGCATACAGGTGGTGCTCGGTGAGGGCATTCACAGCGTCAAGTGCGAAATCACGCCGACGCGTAACGGTCTGGCTTACGCCGGCAGCGTGATGGGGCGCGAGATTGTGTATGAGCGCAGCCGCGAGCAGGTCAAGGCCGATCTGGACAAACTCAATCCGACCATGCACAACAACAGGCTGCGTTGATTGCACGTATCAACGCCAAGCTCAGGAAATATCATGAACCGTAATCCTGTTGCCATCGCCGTTGCGGTGGTCGGCATAGCTGCTGTGCTGGCGGCTACATATGGCGCATTCTTTGCCATGGCGGCGAATATCCCGCCGGGTCGGGTGCTGGGGTTGCTCAGCGCGTCATTAATGGTCGGCAGCGGCCTGCTTTGCGCGGGGATCGGTTATGTCGCCAACAAATGGGCGCAACGCCCGGTGGAAAAATGAACAAGGGACGGCTGGAAGCATTCAGCGACGGCATGATCGCCATCTTCATCACCATCATGGTGCTGGAGTTCAAGGTACCCCACGAGTCCGAACCCGCTGCATTGCTGCCGTTGCTGCCGGCGTTTTTAAGCTACGTGTTGAGCTTTGTTTTTCTCGGTATCTACTGGAGCAACCATCACCATCTTTTGCAGGCCATCAAGCACGTGAACGGTCGCGTGCTGTGGGCAAACCTGCACCTGCTGTTCTGGCTTTCGCTGATTCCGTTTGTCACCGCATGGATGGGCGAGAATCATTTTGCCGCATGGCCGGTGGCGCTGTATGGCGGCGCGCTGCTGGGTTCGGCTGTTGCGTACACTATTCTGACGCTGGTTCTGGTGGATCTTCACGGCAGCGATTCGGTATTGGCAAAGGCAATGGGACGCGATTTCAAGGGAAAGATCTCGTTGGTGGCCTACCTGCTGGCGATTCCGTTGGCATTTATTAACGCGTGGTTCGCCGGGGCGATTTATGTGGCGGTTGCGATCATGTGGCTGGCCCCGGATCGTCGCATTGAAAGGACGCTGACCGATTAGCCCTCCAGTGCGTATTACGACGGCATATCGGCAAGCGCACAAACCGGAAAACTTGCATAATCCCGGCCATTGACCGGAACGCAATTAATACTGGACAACACGAGGAGAAGCAGATGTTTCAAGGTTTTCGTCGAACTTTGGCGCGCATGATTCCGGCTGCGATTGTTTTTGCCGGACTGGCGACCAGCGCAATGGCAGCCGATGGTGATTTTGCCGACGCAAGTGGCAAGCTGGACGCTTTTCAGATGTTCATGCATGCCGACATCATCGTGAAGGTGGTGATAATTTTTCTTGGCTTCTGCTCGGTACTGACCTGGGCGATCCTGATCGAGAAGTCGCTGCTCATATTTCGCGTGAATAGCAGCACTCGCCGCTTTCTGACTGCCTTTCGTCAGGCCAGAAAAGTGGAAAGCATCATTGAGCAGACAGCCGAGGTCAATGACAATCCAATGGGCCGCATGTGGCAGGCGGCCAAGGATGAGTGGGATCTTTTTCATACCAACTGGGCAAGTCGCACCATCACGCCGCACCAGGCCGATCGTCTGATTCAACGCATGGCGTTGGCGGCCGGCATTGTTCAGGAAAGCGAATTGTCGCGACTGGGTACCTCGATGGGAATCCTGGCGACGATCGGTTCCACTTCGCCTTTCATCGGATTGTTCGGCACGGTGTGGGGCATCCTGCATAGCTTCGCGCAGATCGCGTCGTCGAAGAGCACCAGTCTCACCGTGGTCGCACCGGGCATCGCCGAGGCGCTGCTGGCGACGGCCATCGGCCTGTTCGCCGCGATCCCGGCGGTAATGATTTACAACAAGTTCGCCCGCGACATCAGCAAGATCACCGGCTCGCTCGACAACTTCACCGCCGAGTTCACCGCCGTGGTATCGCGCGAACTTGAAGAGGTGGGCTGATCATGGCGATACAACTCGGCGATTACGGCCTCGGCGTCAAGCGCCATGCCTATCCGCAGAACGCGGAAATGAACGTCACGCCCTTTGTTGACGTCATCCTGGTGCTGCTCATCATCTTCATGGTGGCCGCGCCACTGGCTACCGTCGATGTGCCGCTCGACCTGCCGTCGCTGTCGGCCTCGCCCAATCCAATGCCTGCGGAGCCGGTGTACATCAGCGTGCAGCGCGACGGTTCGGTGCATATCCAGAACGACCGGACCGATCTCAACGGCCTGCCAGCCCTGCTGTTGACGAATACCCACAGCAACCGCGAAACCCGCATCTTCCTGCGTGGTGACGAGCACGTCGAGTACGGGAGATTGATGGCGGTCATGAATGTGCTGCAAGACCAGGGCTATTCCAAGGTGGGGCTCATCGCCGCAGAAGGTGACAAGTAAAACTCAAACGGGTTTCTGGTGATGCTGTCACTTCGGAATGTCGCGGTCGCGCTCTCGCTGATCGCCCACGTTGCGCTGGTCTGGTTCCTGGCGCACACCACTTTCGGCGAACCGGTGCCGCAGCGGCTGCCGATCGCCATCGAGTTGATCCGTCTGCCGCCGCCACCCCCACCGCCTCCGCCGCCACCCAAGGTCGAGAAGAAAGTGGTCAAGGTAAAACCGACGCGATCCATCAGGCTGGCGCCGCGCATCGGGCCGCCTGTGCATTTTTTTTCCGCCAACGGCGACACGCCGGCGATAGCGGGCGTCGACAGCGGCGGCGTGACCACCGGTCCGGGCGGCTCCGGCGGCCATGTGCCGTCGGACTACGAAGACAAGGTCAAGGCACGCATCATCGCCGCCAAGGTCTATCCGCAAATGGCCTTGTTGCAGAAGCGGCAATGCGCGGTGCAATATACGGTTACGGTCGGCAAGCAGGGCAACATGGTGTCGTACAAGATTGATCCCTGCCCCGATGAGGAGCTTAATACTGCGGCGCGTAACGCCGTGATCAACGGCGGGCCGTATCCGCCACCGCCCGCCTATGCGGGTGACACCTATGAAATCAGCGGTACCCTCATCTTTCGCATTCGCTAACGACCATCATGATGATGCCAATACGCTTCATTGAAATGCGCGCCTGCAAGACCATCGCCGTGCTCGTCCTGCTTGTTCTCGCCGGTTGCGCGTCGCGTCCGCCGGTGCTGCGCGATACCAGCCCCGGCCCGACGCAAAGGCGCTACCAGCCGGCGCATCCGCCATCCTTCGATTGCATGGAAGCATCGTCCACGGTGCAGGATGTCGTTTGCGCCACCGATGCGCTGTCGCAACTCGACAGCAGCATGACCGAAATTTACCGGCAGAAATTGCGCACCGCCGATGCGTTCGGGCGCGAACCGTTGGTGGCCAGCCAGCGTAAATGGCTGCTCGGTCGTGTGCCGGCCTGCCGGGTGCCGCAGGAGCGCATGACCACCGATCGCGCAGAACCGGCGTTGGCTGAGTGCCTGACGCGTTCTTACCGTGATCGCATCGTGGCGCTCAACGCCTGGTCGTATCCGGTGCGCCGTGCCGGCGATGGTTCGGTGGTGCATTCGGCGGCGGCCTATATTCAGTTCACCGTGGCTGATGCACCCGATGCCGCACTGTGCGGGCCGATGGCGGAAAAGTTCAATGAGTCGATCAAGCGCGTCGGTGATGCCGACCCGTCGGCGATTCCCGGCATGGTCGAGATCGCCGGCACGCATGCCGGACGCGGCGCCGCTGCGGCACAGATTTCCGTCGAACTGTACGACCCCGGTCCCTATGCCAGTTTCGCCCTGCGCGCGGCCGGTCTTACCGCATATGGATCACCGGTCATTGATCGGCAAACCCTTGGCCACTGGATCGAGGAGCAGCCGAACTCGGGTGGCCGCTTCGGCCCGGAATCATCGCAGACACGCGACTACGGCGCGATCGACGTGTTCAATTATTCCGGCCATCAGTTCGCGCTGGTCAATGAAGCCTGGGGCTTTTATTCACCGGCGGCGCGCGGCGAATCGTCCTATGCCGGGCTGTATGAAATCGCCAGCGGCCAGGCTAACCGTCAGTGTCTGTTCAAGACTTATCTGCATCCACCATTTCGTGGCGTGTTCGACCGCTTGCCGGCGCTAAATGCGTGGCGCGCGGTGCTGAAGCAGATCAAGAACCGGACCCCGCTCGGCCTCGACTACAACGAACTGCGCGATGACTATCAGTTGCGTCTCGAAGCCCAGTGGAACGTGCTCAACCTGCCGCTGATCGCCCTGGACGAGGCCAAGCGCAACGGTTGGTCGGGCTGGCTGCGCAAGCGTCATGACCTGATGCTGGGCGGCCTGTTCGCCATGTCCGAGACCGATCAGGAGAGCAAGGACTTGTACCGTCGCTTCTTCACCACCTTGCGGCCGGTAGCGAACGAGCTGGTCACGGCCTTCATGCAGACGCAGGGGCTGACCGCGGTCGAGGCCAAGGATTCCGCCAACCTGGTGATCATGGAAATGTTCGCCGACGCTTCCGGCGACCTGCCCGGCGGCGGCGCGATCCTCGACGAGCCGCCGGCCCGCATCAAGACGTACGCGCCGCGCTATCCGCTGTTTCCGTCGGCCGGTGACGTCGAGCGTGGTCGCAAGTTCGAGACCGCGCATAGCGCCGCACTCAACGGTGCCCCAACTGCGGTAGTTGACGATCTGATGCGTTACGAACTCGCCAACGGCGAACATCGCCTGCTCCACGGGACCGCTGGCGAGACGGTACTGACGGCCTCTGCCGGATCGCCCGAGACGGTGTCATTGCTGCTCGCCTCCGGCGTTGACCCGAAGGAGTCCGATGCCCGCGGCCGCAACGCGCTGATGGCGGCGGCGCTGACCAATCAGGTCGAATCGGCGAAGTTGCTGCTGCAGGCGGGTGTTGACGTCAACGCCAAGACCATCGCCCTGCCGTTTGTGCTGGACACCGAGAAGCAGGTGATGGAAAACCGTATCGGTGGTCGCACTGCATTGATGGTCGCTGCCTCCCACGCCCAGCCCGAGATGGTCAGGCTGCTGATCGAGCATGGTGCGCTGCTACCCGATTACGATTCGAGCGGTCGCGATGTCTGTAAATATGTCGACGACAACCCCACCGTCACCGACAGCGAACGACAGACCATGAAGTCGCTGCTGTGCGGCAGTGCGAACGCCGCGCCGCGCTCCCCGGAGCGACCATTCGCGCAAAGACCTCCCGATGCCAGAGTGGGAGACCGCGTTACCTACTCCAATGGTTTGGCGGCAATCAAGTGCAATGTTTGGGAGGTGACCGAGCCGAACCGGGAAGGGGAAGTCGTCAGCAAGTGCGGCGGCAATACGCTCTACTCGACCATCGACAATCGAAACCTGATCCGCGTGGTGAATGACAGGGGCGAGACTGTCATCGATACGGCGCCGTTTTATCCGGCCTTGTCGTTTCCGCTGTACGTTGGAAGCAAGTGGTCGGGCAAGTACGAGGGGCGCCAGGGAATGAACAAGTGGTCCAGCGATGTGGCGTGCGAAGCGGTTGCCTACGAACCGGTACAGGTGGCGGCAGGAAAGTTCGACGCTTTTCGCGTCGAATGCGTCGATCGCTGGAAGGTCGATGGATCGCCCATGCACGGCATGCGCAAAGGGACGAGCTGGTATGCCCCGGCGGTCGGCGTGACCGTAAAATCGGTCAATGACGACAGCCGATTGAACACCGAACTTGCGGGCGTCAGTCGGCGGTAATGGCAGGACAGCGTGGCGGCACAAGCGCGGTGGTCAGCATCGATACCGGCTATGACCTGCTGATCATCGGCGCCGGCATCAACGGTGCCGGCATCGCTCGTGACGCAGCGGGGCGCGGGCTCTCGGTCGCATTGTGCGAACAGGGCGACATCGGCGGCGCGACTTCATCATCGAGCAGCAAGCTGGTGCATGGCGGGCTGCGCTATCTCGAACAATTTGCCTTCCGCCTCGTTGCCGAGTCTCTGGCAGAGCGCGAAGTGCTGCTGCGCATCGCGCCGCACCTGACGCATGCGCGACGTTTCGTGCTGCCGCAAGGCCCCGGCATGCGTCCGCAGTGGATGGTCGGTGCGGGGCTGTTTCTCTATGACACGCTGGGGAGTCTGCGCGGGGGTCGCAGTCTGCCGGCTTCGCATCGCATCGATCTTGGTGTCGACCAGCGTGGCAGCTTGTTCAAACCGGAATTTCGCAAAGGTTTCGTTTACTCGGATGTCAGTGTCGACGACGCGCGGCTGACCTTGGCGAATGTGCGCGCGGCCGTGTCTCATGGTGCCCAATTGCTTGTGCGCAGCCGCTTTGTCGAAGCCCGTCGCAGCAACGGTCACTGGATCGCAACGCTGGAAGATGCGGCGGGGCGCCGCGAGTTGCAAGCCTGTGCCATCGTCAACGTTGCGGGGCCTTGGGTGGCCCGGGTGGCAAAGGGATTGCCCGGCGCTGGCGCGGAGGCAAGATTGCGACTGGTGCGTGGCAGTCACATTGTGGTGCCCCGGCTCTATGACGGCGACCATGCCTGCACGTTGCAAAACGATGATGGTCGCGTCTGCTTTCTGATTCCGTTTCAGCGCGATTTCACGCTGGTGGGCACCACTGATGTGGAAGTCACCGAAATGGATGATGCGGCAATGGTTTCCGTTGCCGAGATTGATTACCTGTGTCGTGCAGTCAATCGCTATGCGCGCCGCCAGATTGCGCCAACCGATGTGGTATGGTCGTACGCCGGTGTGCGGTCGCTGATTGACGACGGCAAAGCCTCCGCCGCGTCGGTCAGCCGCGATTACCGTTTCCTGCTTGAGTCTGACGGTGATGGCAACTTGCCGCTGCTGACAGTGTTCGGCGGCAAACTCACCACTTATCGTCACCTCGCCGAAACTGGCCTGAGCAAACTCGCATCCTGGTTTCCGCAAATGGACAAGCCGTGGACCGACAGCAAACCGCTGCCCGGCGGTAACTTCGAAGGAAGTTCGTGGCCGGAGTTTCTGGCCGAACTCGCAAAGCAATATTCGAACTTGTCAGTGTCATGGCTGACAGACCTTGCCGGACGGCACGGCACCGATTGCCACGTGGTGCTGGATGGTGTGCGTGCAACAGATGACCTGGGCCGTAATTTCGGTGGTGGGTTGTTCGAGCGCGAAGTCGACTACTGCATCGCCAACGAATGGGCGAGGACGCCCGAGGATATATTGTGGCGGCGAACCAAATGCGGGATTCACATGACGGCCCAACAGAGGCAGGAATTCACCGAATGG